>JACOUC010000059.1 GCA_016178055.1 Chlamydiota bacterium
CTCGGAAACACCACAGAAAAATATCTCGACGCCAACGCCAGAGTCACCCAAGAAAAAGACCCATTAGGAAGAACCACCAAATACGAATACACTGGCCGTGGCTACATCTCGAAAATCACTTACCCCAATAGTTCAACAGAAGCAAGAACCTATGACACCAAAGGAAACCTCCTCACCAAAACATTGGATTCCACAGGGCTCAACATTAAAACCACTTACACCTACGACTCAAAATGGAACAAAGTCAAAACAGTCACAGACCCCTTAGGACGCGTCACTACCTACGAATATGACACAACAAATGGCGATCTCAAGAAAATCACATTACCCGCGATAGCTCCAGCCACAGTAGGCAGCATCTGGCAAATGACCTACACCTCGCAGGGGTTACTTGCAACCATCACAGACCCCCAAAACCATCTCACCACTTACACCTACGACAGCCTAGGAAACCTGGCCACCAAAACGAATGCGCTTGGCTACACAACGACATACACAAGGGATAGCTCAGGCAACGTCACAGACATCGCGGATCCACTCGGAAATAGCACGATCTATGGCTACGACATGATGAATAGGCTCACGAACAAACACTCTCTCTGATCCCAATAAACATGTAACCACCTACGCCTATGACTCGATCGGAAGATTACTCTCTGAGACAGACCCACTGAGCCACATCACAAGCTACGTGTATGACAAAGTAAGCAACGTCACACAAAAAACAACCCCTAACGCAAAAACACTCAGCTATGTTTATGATGCTCTCAATCGCCTAACTACCAAAACAACACCAGAACAAGTTTACACCTTTGGATATGACACGCTTTCACGCTTAACAAGCGCATCGAACACAGCAAGTTCCTTAAGCTTCGTCTACGATGCCATCGGCCAGCTCCTCGAAGCTGACACAGCTGAAGTCATTGCGAGCGGCTCGTTGCAATCTCAGCTGGTCTATGGATATGATGCTGCCGGTCGCAAGGCCTCGCTCACAGATTCAACAGGATCTACAAGTTACGCCTTCGACAAAGCCAATCGCCTCACGCAACTCGCGTACACCCCTCTTACGATAAGAGGGGACGGGGGAGTTACATTCAATTTTGCGTATGACCTTGGTGGGAGAAGAACTGGAATGACAGGACCCAGTGGCATCACCAAAACTTATTCCTATGACAACGCCAACCGCCTGCTAGAGCTCATCAACAAAATCAACGACACAGAAGTTGCACCGTTCCAATATCTGTATGATAAAGCTGGCAACCGCAACAAAATCGCAGATAAATATGGAGACCATGTCCCGAGTTATGACTCGCTCTATCGCCTATTAAATCTCACGAACGCTTTTACGACAGGAGGAGCGGAAACCTTCAGCTACGATTTAACAGGTAATCGAACCAGCGATCAAACCCAGAGCTATACCCCAAATGAATTAAATCAAATCACCTCAGGAACAAATGGATTATCTCTGAGTTATGACAACAACGGCAACGTCACCAGTAAAACCGAAAATGGCATTACATGGACGTATACCTGGAACAGTGAAAACCAACTCACAAAAGTTACGAATACCGATTCCCAATCACCGATCACCGTGAGTTATGAATATGATGCATTGGGACGTAGGATTTTAAAAACACTCACGACTCACGACTCCCAACTCACGACTGCTTGGATTTATGATGGCAATGATATTCTCCTGGAATATCAAAACGGAATATTGACCAATCGCTACACACATAGCTCTTCAGTAGATGAACCGTTGGCGAAAACTGATTTAACTCAGTCAAAGAATTATTTTTATCATGTCGATGCTCTCGGCTCAATCACCGCCATTACGGATTCCACGGGCTCTATCATCGAATCTTACAGATACAGCTCCTACGGTGTTCCAACTATTTTTGATAAAGATGGTTTAGAAATTGGCACATCGAGTATTGGCAACTTCTATCTCCACACAGGATCTCAATACGACTCTGAAACAAAAACCTATCATCACTTTTACAGGGAAAGAGATGCAGGCTTTGGAGTCTGGCTAAGTCCTGACCCGATTGGATTCAGTGGAGGAATTAACCTGTACTCGTATGTTGGAAATAATCCGATTAATGCAACGGATCCGTGGGGGTTGCTCAAGGAAGAGGGGGGATTTGGATATTCCGCAGAAGACTTCCAAAAAGGTGTAGACGCAATTACTGAAGGTATTACAACAAAAGATCCAACAGTGTCCGCTGATGGAGCTAAGAACAAAGCAAGTGAAATTATGAAAGAGATGGGAATAGGAGAAGCACTAAAGTTAAAGAGCTTGCTAAAGAAGGGCGATTGGAAACAAGTCGAGGAACTTTTAAAAGGGATAGATGAGCGTGTTAAAAAGAAGAAAAAGATGTGTAAAATCTAAAAAAGTAATTAAAATCAAATTGGTTTCCATTCTGTACGCTTGGGGATCGTTATGCGTTTTATTCTTAATGTCAGGATGTATGGTTACTTCTGAATTTCCATTGGAAGAATATGACCCAAAGAAATTTAATGATGGCATTCTGGGGGTTTGGATTAACAAGGATGAAACGACTACCTTGATTATCCATGGAAAAAATTTTGGCAGATACGAAGTGGTTTGTGTGTTAAACGAGGATGGAAAAGTGGATGTTTTGAGGTATAAGTTTTACTTGTCACAGTTGGATGGAAAGAACTATGCAAATTTGAAACAGGTATTAGAGAATGATCAGGCCAGCACAACATTTGAACTAGTTAGATATGAGTTTCAAGATAAGAATGAGCTGAAGATTATCATGCCAGATACAGCCGTTTTTAAGAAAGCTGTTCAAACGGGAGGAATCAAAGGAGATTATAAGGTGTTTGTGAATATTAGGGATGATATCGCACACTTGTCAGCTTTCGTAAGAAATCATCAAAACTCTTTCCCGTCAGAAGGGGGTATGATTTTTTATAAAGCGATTTCAGTTGAGCCAAAGGAATAATCTGTGAGAACCTGGGATTCAGAGGCCTATATCGGTATGTCGGCAATAATCCGATTAATTACATTGATCCTTATGGCTTAAGAGGTGAAGTTAAAATTAAAGAACTGTTGAACAAAACTTTAGGTGACAAATTGAGTGAATCAGAAAGACAAAAAATCGCTGAATTTACAGGCAAACAGATAGGGTTAGGACTTATGTTTCGGTTGGGGACTGGGAGTGAAGATGCTAAGAAAGAGTTAGAGGTACTCGTAAGGAAAGCCTTAGAAAAAGCTGATAAAGAGACACAAGATCTTTTTAAAAAATTGGAAGAATTAAAAAATGAAGAGGACAAGAAAAAGTCATGTCCAACGTGAAGAAAATATCTTTAAAATTTCTTTTGAGTTTACCGCTTACAGCCGGAATTGTATTTTGGTCGACAGGTTATTGGTCGGAAGATTATTTTGATGGGGTTCCTCTTTTTTTGATATGTCACATTTTGCATTTCGAAATATTTCCCTTTCTTGTTGGACTTTATTTCTATGTCACTTTGTATGTATTTTTATTTTTCTGGGCTGGAAAGTTTGGAAAGATGAAATATATCTTCTGGGGCGTATTGATTGTAGGGTATGTTACACTGAATATAATCGCTGGTCGATTTGTTTCTTTTGACATTCGGGTGTTAGAAGCGATTATCCCTGGCTAAATTGCTTTTAAAGAGATGAAGAGATGGGGAGACATGAGACAGGGACGTTGGTAGACAATTAGGTTGTTTTGTAGATAAGGGACGAAATAGGGGACGAGAATCTAAATGGGCTTAGCGCTAAAACAAGAAAATGAACTTCCCTTTTTAAGCTTGGTCGAAGAGCCAATGCTCAAGGTTTTGCCTGGAGGAAAAGCTGAGGCAAAACCTTTGGCGGAAATTATTCCATTTGATTCTTCTAACCTTGAGCGAGATTGTACGTATGACAAAGTAAGCAATGTCACACAAAAAACAACCCCTAACGCAAAAACACTCAGCTATGGGTATGATGCTCTTAACCGCCTCATCACCAAAACAACATCAGAGCAAACGTATGCATACACATACGACACCCTATCTCAACTCACAAACGCAACAAACGCCGCAAGTGCTCTCACCTTTGGCTATGATTCAATAGGAGAACTCACCAGTACCAAAACAGCAGCTCCTCAACCTGCGGGAACCTTAAGCTATAGTTATGACAGTGCCATGAGAAAAACCACCTTCACCGTAGGATCCTGGAAAGCCACCTACGGCTACGACAAAGCCAATCGCCTCACATCCATCGCTAACACCTCAGGAACCACATTCACCTTTGGCTATGACCTAGGAGGAAGAAGAACCAACCTCAAAAAAACCACAGGCTCAACCCTAGAAAGAACCTACAACTACGACAATGCTAATCGCCTCATCGAACTCATCAGCAAATCTAACGGAACAGAAATCACACACCTACAATACCAATACGACAAAACCGGAAACAAAACTGACATCACAGACAAATACGGCGAACACATCCCAAGCTATGACGCACTCTACCGCCTCATCAACCTCACCAACGCCCTTACAACAGGAGGACAAGAAACATTCAACTACGATTTAACAGGTAACAGAACCAGCGACCAAACCCAAACCTACTCAACCAACGAACTCAACCAAATCACCCATGGAACCAACAATCTCTCACTCACCTACGACAACAACGGAAACACCGTCACAAAAACAGAAAACGGCATCACCTGGACCTACACTTGGAACAGTGAAAACCAACTCACAAAAATAACAAACAACGCCCAAACCCCCATTACCGTCACATACGAATATGATGCCTTAGGAAGAAGAATCACCCAAACCACCACCCAGAACTCCGCCACAACCAAAAACCAATGGATCTATGATGGAGAAGACTTATACCTTGAATATGAAAATGGAATATCGAAGGCTTATTACATCCATGGGCCCAACACAGACGAACCCCTTGCTAAATCGATGGGAGGGACCCTTTACAGTTACCATCCCGATGGATTAGGGAGCATTGCAGCTATCACCTCAGGAGGGCTAGTAGAAAGCTATCGCTACACCTCTTTCGGAAAGCCCACGATCTACGACAAAAACGGGGCCACACTCACTTCATCCACCATTAAGAACCCTTATCTCTTCACAGGGAGAGAATACAACAGTGAAACAAAACTGACCTATCGTCGAAATCGTTATGATGACCCATCCATTGGGATCTTCTTAAGTCCTGATCCATCGGGCTTTGATGATGGGCCCAACAAATATATTCTGACCGGTGACAATCCAATCAATTGGACGGATCCACTGGGACTATATCCACTTAACACTACCGCGTCTGATCTATAGATGGGGACGTTGTTAGGAAATTAGGTTGTTTTGTAGATAAGTGTAGATAAGGGACTAAATAGGGGACGAAAATCTAAATGGGTTTCGCATTAAAACAAGAAAATGAACTTTCATTAGAATTTAATGGTCAAAAACTTGTTTATCCAAAATAGGATCCACTTTGAAAAGGGGTTAGGTCTTTTGGTGACACAACTTTGTTAAAAATCATGCGGTGCATAGGAATTCATTTAAAATAGGAAAATTTATGCTATCAGCCTTTGTTAATGTTTTTAAAATTGGAGACTTAAGAAAGAAGCTTCTCCTTACTCTGGGGCTTATCGCTGTTTACCGGATTGGAACTTATATTCCAACACCAGGTGTGGATGGGTATGCCTTAAGCCAATTTTTAGAGCAGGCGGCTAAAACCCAAGGGGGCATGGGAACCGTTTTTGGTTTGATGAATATGTTTAGCGGCGGTGCCATGCATAAATTAACGATTTTTGCATTGGGCATCATGCCTTATATCAGTGCCTCTATTATTTTGCAGCTTTTGACTACGGTTATTCCTCAGCTTGAACGGATGGCCAAAGAAGGAGAAATGGGTCGAAAGAAGTTAACTCAGTATACGCGCTATGGGACGGTTCTCTTAAGTATTGTGCAGTCTTTTTTTATTGCTCTATGGCTTGAGCATCCAAGATTGTTTGGAAATACGGTTGTTGTTCCAGAGCCAGGATGGGGTTTTCGGATTTTATGTATTTTAACTTTAACTTCAGGAACGGCTTTTATTATGTGGTTGGGTGAGCAAATTACGGAAAGAGGGATTGGCAATGGAATGAGTTTGATCATTGCGGCAGGAATTGTTTCAAGAATTCCGACAGCCATTCACCAAACTTATATTTTGCTCAGTCCGAGTAATCCAGATACCGCAACCCTCGGTCCCCTTCAGGCTATTTTTATGTTAATGGTCCTCATTGCCGTCATTGCATCGGTCATTCTTGTCACTCAAGGACAGAGAAAAATTCCTGTCCAATATGCGAAGCGCGTTGTAGGCCGGCGGGTTTTTTCAGGTCAATCAACCTATATTCCTTTGCGCGTGAATCAAGCAGGGGTCATTCCGATTATTTTTGCTGTTTCCATTTTGATGTTTCCCCAGACCTTTGCTGCTTTAGTGCAAAGCGGCGCCATGCAACGTCTTGCTTCTCACTTAACGGAAGGAAGGCTTCTCTATAATATATTCTATGCGCTCTTAATCATTTTCTTTACTTATTTTTATACAGCGATTACGTTTAATCCTCTTGATATTTCTGAAAATATGAAAAAGTCAGGCGCTTTTGTTCCTGGCATTCGTCCGGGGCAGGCGACCACTGATTTTTTAGGGCAGGTGATGAATCGCATTACTTTCTCTGGGGCTGTTTTTCTTGCCATTATTGCAATTATGCCGGACATCATTTATCGTGTGATGGATATCCCCTATCTGGTTGCAAGTTTTTTTGGAGGAACAGCTCTTTTAATTGTTGTGGGCGTGATGCTAGATTCAATGAGACAGCTTGAGTCGCAACTTCTCATGAGACATTATGATGGATTCATGAAGAAGGGGCGAATTAAGGGAAGGTATTAAAACATTGCGGATTTCGGATTGCGGATTTCGGAGTGAAAAGCGAACGTAAAAAGGATGCTGGATTTTTGATGGTGGGTTATGTTTTTAAATAGATAATTCCTAAATAGATAATTCCTTAAATCCGCAATCCGCATTCCGCAATCCGCAATCCGAAATAAGTAGATAAAGTTATGGAAGGAAAATCAGTTTGGATATCAAAAATAAGGAGAATTTGAAGAAAAGAATTGTACTTCTCGGTCCTCCAGGAGCGGGAAAAGGAACGCAGGCAAGAGATTTGGTTAAGGCTTTGAATGTTCCCCATATTTCGACGGGGGATATTTTACGCGAGGCTTTGGGTCGAGGAACCCCGATTGGGCTTCAGGCAAAGTCTTATATGAATCAAGGTGAGCTTGTTCCAGATGAGGTGATGGCCAAAATTATTTTAGAAAGATTGGAAGAGAAAGATGCTGGGAAGGGTTTTATCTTAGATGGTTATCCCAGGACGGTTCCTCAAGCTATTCTTTTGGAAAAGGGATTAAAAATAATTTCGATTGATATCGATACGGTCATTGAAGTGACGGCGAATGAGGATTTGATCGTTTCAAGATTGGCTTTTCGCCGGGTATGTAAGAAATGTGGAGCGACGTATCATCTTAAAAATATTCCTTCAAAAGTCCTGGGTGTTTGTGATTTGTGTGGAGGAGAGCTGGTTCAAAGAAAAGATGATGAAGAAAAAACAGTGCGTCGTCGCTTAGAAGTTTATCGGGAACAATCCAAGCCCTTGGTCGATTATTATAGGGGAAAAGGGATGCTTAAGACCGTCGATGGGGGGTTAGAGCGGGAGAAGACTTACGCTGAACTTTTAGAAAGCGTCGGCTTATCTTCTTCGGCACGAGTGAAATGATATTGATTAAATCTCTTCGAGAGATTGAAATAATGCGAGTCGCTGGTAGAAAAACAGCACGAGTGATGGCCGCTCTGGCTCCGTTGATGAGATCAGGTATTACGCCCCTTGAGATTGATCTTAAAGCGGCTCAGGTGATTTCTGAAGAAGGCGCAAAGCCTGCTTTTAAAGGCTATATGGGTTACCCGGCCCATATTTGTGTTTCAGTGAATGAGGCGGTTGTGCATGGGATTCCTGGGCACCGTCCCTTGAGGGAAGAGGATATTGTAGGAATTGATTTAGGTGTGGTTTGGGACGGTTTTTATGGAGATATGGCCAGAACATTTGTCATTGGCCACGTCGATTCATCCGTCGAGAAACTCCTTTCTGTCACAGAAGAAGCGATGTGGAAAGGAATTGAGAAATGTGTTTTTGGAAATAGGGTAGGGGATATTTCATCGGCCGTTGAACAATGGGTGGTTCAGCACAATTTTTCAGTTGTAAGAGATTTGGTGGGGCATGGGATTGGAACAAAGCTTCACGAGGATCCTGCAGTTCCCAATTTTGGACGTCCCAATACAGGTCCTAAACTTGAAGTAGGGATGGTGTTAGCCATTGAGCCCATGGTCAATCAGGGGACTTCAGATGTAAGAACTTTAACTGATGGCTGGACAGTTGTCACGAAAGATGGTAAGCTCTCTGCTCATTTTGAGAATACCGTTGCTGTTACCGAAAAAGGTCCAGAGGTATTGACCAAGTTATAAAATGAAAATAGTCACCCGCTGACGGGTTACCAGTAGCCGGTTTCCGGTAACGGGTAACGCGTAACGGGTAACCGGAGACTGGGGATATGGCTGATTCGTCAGGACAAACGGGAGCAGGACAAGCAGGCCCAGGTCAAGGAAGGGAAGACGCAATTCGGGTAGAGGGTACAGTGGTGGAACTTTTGCCTAATACCATGTTTCGTGTCGAATTGGTGAATGGCCATCGGATCTTGGCCCATATTTCTGGAAAAATGAGAATGAATTTTATTAAAATTCTTCCAGGAGATAAGGTGACTTTAGAGATATCGCCTTATGATTTGAGCAAGGGAAGAATTGTTTATCGAGAGAAGTAGTAACAAAGGGAGATAAAAAAAGTGCCAAGAATTTTAGGAGTTGATATACCTAAGGATAAGAGAGTTGAAATTGCTTTGACCTATCTTTTTGGGGTGGGAAAGTCACTGTCCAATGAGATTTTAAAAAAGACTCAAATCAGTCCGGATGTCCGAGCCAAAGATTTAACAGAAGATGAAGTTGCAAAGATCAGCGGGGTGATTCAGAAAGAGTATAAGGTGGAGGGAGATTTGAGGCGGGAAATTTCTCAAAATATTAAAAGGTTGATCGGTGTTGGATGCTATCGAGGGGTTCGACATAAAAAGGGATTACCCGTTCGAGGTCAAAGAACACATACGAATGCTCGAACAAGAAAAGGTCCTCGTAAGACCGTGGGTGTTAAGCGAACCAAGAGTCAATCAGCACCTGCGGCAAAGGAGTAAGGAGATTTGGAATGGAAAAGGAAGTAGAAAAGAAAATAGAAAAGAAAGCAGTTGTTAAAAAAAAGAAGGTTACGCGTTCGATTCCTGTAGGTAGGGTTCATGTTAAATCTACATTTAACAATACTTTTGTGTCGATTTCAGATCTTCAGGGAAATGTGGTTTCATGGTCGAGTGCTGGGGTATTAGGTTTTAAAGGCGCTAAGAAAAGCACTGCCTATGCCGCTCAAGTGGTTGCTCAAGATTGTGCAAAAAAGGCCTCCAGTTATGGAATTCGAGAAGTTGAGGTTTATATTAAGGGGCCTGGGGCTGGAAGAGAATCAGCGGTTCGAGCCTTGCAGGCTTCTGGTTTGGTCATTACGATGATTCGGGACATGACTCCTGTTCCACATAATGGATGTCGTCCCCCGAAAAGAAGAAGGGTATAAATACAGTTCAAAGTTAAAAGTTTAAAGACTCAAAAGTTAAACAAAGTTAAAGATCAAAGAAGGGTGAATTATGGCGAGATATTTAGGTCCTGTATGCCGTTTATGTCGGCGGGAAGGGATGAAACTTTTTTTAAAGGGGACGAAGTGCGACACTGCAAAGTGTACTTTTGAAAAGCGTTCTTCGCTCCCAGGTCAGCATGGTCAGCTTCGGACGAAACTTTCCGATTACGGCGTTCAGCTTCGTGAAAAGCAGAAATTAAAGAGAATGTGGAGTATGTTGGAACGGCAGTTCAATAATTATTTTAAAAGAGCTGCTCGAAAAAAAGGGGTGACGGGAGAGACTCTGCTTCAGACATTAGAATTGCGTTTGGATAATGTGGCTTATCGACTCGGTTTTTCAACGTCCCGATGGGGTTCCAGACAGCTTATTCTGCATGGTCATATCCGAGTCAATGATCATAAAGTGGATCGCCCTTCTTATGGTTTGAAAGTAGGAGATAAAATAGAGATTGCAAATCGCCCGAGAATTTTGGAGCATGTGAAACTTTCTTTAGAAAAAACGGCTTCTCGCCCGATGATGCCGTGGCTTCTTTTGGACCGAGCCGCGGTTCGGGGACAAATCACAAAGATTCCTTCGAGAGATGAAATCACGGTTCCAGTTAATGAGAGGCTTATTGTTGAGCTTTACTCGAAATAGGAGGCTAAACCCATGGTTAAGTTAGGACGTTTTGAATTACCCAAGAGATTATTGAGAGATGATCAAACAGCAACACCCACCTATGCGAAGTTCTATGCAGAGCCCTTTGAAAAGGGTTTTGGATATACGGTTGGAAATTCGCTTCGGCGGGTTCTTTTGTCTTCGATTGAAGGAGTAGCCGTTCGAAGTATTAAGATTGATGGAGTGCTTCACGAATTCAGTACGATTCCAGGGGTTCAAGAGGATGTTCCAGAAATTATTTTGAATGTGAAAAATATCCTTTTTAAATCTCATACGCGGGAACCCAAGAAGGTGGAAATCAATGTTGATAAGGAAGGTTCTGTTAAGGCCTCTGATATTAAACTGGATCATACGCTAGAGATTGTCAATCCAGATTTTCATATTGCTGCTTTGACAAAAAAGGTAAAGTTTAGAATGGAGATGGAGCTTGGTGTTGGAAGAGGGTATTGGCCTTCGGAACGGAATAAGGAGGGTGAACAGATTATTGGCCTGATTCCAATTGATTCTATATTCACACCTGTTAGAAAAGTAAAATATTTTGTTGAGGATACTCGCGTGGGCCAAATGACAGATTTCGACCGTTTGGTCATGGAAATTTGGACAGATGGCAGGATTAGTCCGGAAGATGCACTTCGACAAAGCTCAGCGATTCTCCGACATCATTTAGACGCTTTTGTTAATTATGATGAGAGTTATGTTCAGTTTGAAGAAGAGCCCAGTCAAGAGGATAAGGATCGTGCTCAAATGGATAAAGTTTTATCCATGAGTATTGATGAAGTGGAGCTTTCGGTTCGAGCTTCTAACTGCATTCAGAAAGCGAATATTAAGACCATCGGCGATTTGGTTCAAAAATCAGAACCAGAGATGTTAAAGTATAAAAATTTTGGGAAAAAGTCCCTCAATGAAATTAAGAAAATACTGACCGATATGGGCCTTTCCTTGGGAATGGATATCAGCCAGTTAGAAGGAAAGGGACTTATTCAGCCTCAAAAGGAGGAGAAGATTGCTCTATGAGGCATCGAAAGCTTTCAACTAAATTAAGTCGTCCAACAGCTCATCGTCAAGCGATGTTGTCCAATATGGTGAAGAGTTTGTTTCAGTACAGTCGAATTCAAACTACTCTTCCAAAAGCAAGGGTGGCATCCTCTCTTGCGGATAAGATGATTACGTTGGCGAAGAAAAAGGATTTGAGTGCCGAACGTAGAGCCGCTCAGTTTTTAGTAGATCGTTCTGTGATCAAAAGATTGTTTAGAGAGATTGGGCCTCGATTTGAAGGACGAAACGGTGGATATACCCGGGTGATTCGCTTGGGACGTCGACCGGGGGACCGTGCCTCTATGGCTATTTTGGAATTGACGGATTATGTTCCTCCTGTTTCTTCTTCAATGACAGGTGAAGAAGCCAAGGGAAAAAATAAGCTAGAGGAGGCGAAGGCCTGATGCGGAAACGAGGAAGAGAAGAACTTGAACACCTTCTCGAAAAAGTATTGGTCCTTGATTCTCGGTATAAATTAGAGGCCTATGCCTTTATTTTGGAATCCCTCGATTTTTCTGTCCGAAAATTAAAAGAACCGAGGCATTTGACGGCCTTAGAGCTTCTGGATGGAATTCGTAAATTCGCCATTAAATCCTTTGGTCCTATGTCTAAAACCGTTTTAGAGGATTGGGGTTTAAAGACGTGTGAAGATTTTGGAGAAATTGTTTTTCATCTCGTCCGCTGTGGTATCATCTCAAAAACTCAAGAGGACACAGAAGAAGATTTTAAAAAAGGCTATGATTTTGAAGAGGCTTTTGAAAAGCCTTTCTTGGTATAGTTCCTTTCCCTCCATTTCTAAAATTTTTCTTGCTTTATCTTTCCTTAGTCTTGACTCAAGTCTCTTTATTATTTATGCTGTCATCATCTATTTATAAGGAGGTTGAACTGTGGAAGAACATGAACAGAGTGAAGCATTATTTTTTGGATTGATCAGTATGCTCTCCCAAGGGGCGATGCAGCATTTAGGGAAAATGGCCGATCCTTTGACGCAAAAGATCGAGAAAAATCTTGAAGCGGCTAAAGCGACGATTGATCTTTTAAGGGTTCTAAAAGATAAGACGAAAGGGAATTTGACCCCAGAAGAAACAAGAGCCCTCAATTCTATTCTCACCAACCTTCAACTTAATTATGTTGAGGAAGTTGAGTCTTCGAAAAAGGAAGCCTAATCATGGAATGGGAAATTCAAGGTCTTTCTCAGAATTGTTCGGGGTGTCAATCGAGCTTTCAAGATCAGAATCCTTTTTATTGTTTTTTACTCTTTCCACAGGGGAGTATTCCTCAAAGAAAAGATTTCTGCAAGAATTGTGTCGATCAAGCTAAAGCGGACTATGTTGCTTCTTCGACGATCTATTCTTACTGGGAAGGCCATGTTCATATTCTTCCTCTGGCTCCAAAGCCTAAGCCTTTGCCTTATGAGCGTTTCGAAACGCTTTTGCGTAAATACATTGTTTCAAAGGAACCTCATGATCAGAAATTTGCTTATATTTTGGCCCTTCTTTTGGAGAGAAAGAAAATTTTGATTCATCGAGAGAGTGTTCGTAAAGAGGAGGCTAAAAATCGTTTTCTGATTTATGAACATGCTGAAACCGAAGAATCATTTATTCTGGAAGATCCCACGCTCACTTTGAGTCAGGTAGAGGAAGTTCAGAATGAATTGAAGGAAGTGATGGATGAGGCGCTTCTTAATGGTCACCAGTCGCCTGTCACCAGTCTCCAGTAGCCGGTCCCCGGTGACAGGGGACAAGGGGAAGGGGACCCGTAAGAAAATATGCAGAATAAAAGAGAAATGGCTCGCTCCGCTTCTCGAGTGGGACTGTGGACACTTGCCAGCCGTGTCATGGGGCTGGCCCGAGATAGCGTTGTAGCAAAAATATTTGGAGTCGGTTTTGCAACTGATGCTTTCATGGTGGCTTTCACCATTCCCAATTTGTTGAGGCGGCTTTTGGCTGAAGGCGCCCTGTCGATTGCCTTTGTTCCTTCCTTTACGGAAATTTTTTCAAAGCGTTCACGCGAGGAATTTCATGAAACCTTTCGGGTCGTCTTTACTGCCTTTTCAGTTTTATTGGTAGGCGTGAGTCTATTAGGAATATTGATGGCTCCCTGGGTTGTTAAACTTTTTGCGCCTGGATTTGATCTTGAGAAGTATCAGTTGACCACCCAGCTCACTCGGATCATGTTTTCATTTATCTTTTTTATGGGTTCTTCGGCTGTGGTCATGGGCGTTTTGAATACCGTAAAATCCTTTTCTATTCCTGCGGCAGCACCCGTTCTTCTCAATCTTTCAATCATTCTTTGTGCGTGTTTTCTTTCGCAATTTATCCACCCTCCTATTCTATCCTTGGCCATAGGCGTTCTTTTGGGCGGATTTACTCAATGGGGGTTGCAGATTTGGAAGGTTCATCAACTGGGATTTAATATTGGGTTTAAGTGGGATTGGCATCATCCGGTTTTACGCAAGATTTTTTGGTTAATGAGTCCCACTATTTTTGGCGTGGCGGTTTATCATTTAAATGTAATGATCTCTCGAGCGTTGGCCTCTCTTCTTCCCCAGGGGAGTGTGACTTATCTCTATTATTCGGATCGTTTTTTAGAATTTCCACTGGGCATTTTTGCTGTTTCAGTTGCGACCGTTGCGCTTCCTCAGTTGTCTCAGGATGCTGCCGATGGACGCTTTGACCATCTCAAAAAAAATTTGCTTTTTGCCCTTCGATTGGCCGCTTTCGACTGCATTCCCTCGATGATAGGGCTTATGATTTTAAGGGTCCCTCTTCTTTCTTTGGTTTTTCAGCACGGAAAATTTACCTTTGGAAACACGCTTGAGTTGGCTCATGTTTTTTTGATGGCGTCTCTAGGACTTTGTGCGATTGCTTCCTTACGGATTATTGTTCAGGCCTTTTATTCCATGGGGGATATTAAAATTCCTGTAAAGACAGCTTGCGTGGGGCTGGTTGTGAATTCAGGTTTAGGATTTTTTTTAATGAAGAAGATGGGGCCTTCTGGATTAACGCTGGCCAGTTCGGTTTCGGTATGGTTTCAGTGTTTTTTGCTCCTTTTCTTTTTAAAAAAACGAGTGGGGGCATTTTCACTTTCAGAATTCTTTCGTGAAATTTCTTCAATTCTTCTTTCAGCAATCGTGATGGGTGTTTTTCTGTGGCCTCTGACTTTATTGAATAACCGAATGCTCGAAATGCCCTTTGGAATCAGGGTGGCTTATGTTTTGGGCAGTGTCGCTCTTGGCCTTGGAGTTTATGTGATGATGGCTTATTTTTTAGGGCTTAAAGAATTAAGGGTTTTAGTGGATAGATTTTTTAAGAAGAAATCGGGGTCTTCTTAATGTGAGGATGACGGGTTGTAATTCATCTTGAACGTCTTTGAGGGTTTCTTCAGCCCATTCTATAGCTTCTTTTTCTCTGATTTCGTCATGGGCCATGTCTTGATAAGCTAAGTATAAGTCTTTGTTCATAACGAGTCTAAGTGAGTAACCGTTCTGCTGAGATGACCCAGACGTTTTCTCCCTCCCTGCTGGCCAGGTTAGATTCTTCAGTTAATTGAATAAAGGGGATATGACCCAGTTCCCTGGCGTGGTTTAGATGATGATTTTCAATCGGTCTTCGGGACTGCTTAACCTCGATCAGAAGCCAAGGGGTACGGTTTTCTGTAATGAGAAAATCTGTTTCCTTACCATCTTGGGTCCGAATGTAAAAAAGGGAAAAAGGTCCATGGCCGCTATCATTCCAAAATGTTGTCAAGGTCTGAAGCTGGACCGCTACAAAATTTTCGAATCGAGCGGCAGGATCTAAAATTCTCGTCCAGTCATAGAAGTAAAATTTTTTCTCCTTTTTTACTGAACGCATGATTTTGCGATGGTAAGGAGATATCGTAAAAAGAATATAGGTGAGTTCAAGGGCTCGGAGATAGTTTTTAAGCGCATTATAGCTTACTTCTAAATCTTGTTTGAGGCTGTTAATGGAAAGAGGACTTCCAATTCGCGAGGGAAGAATTTGAATGAGCGTTGCTACGTTTTCAAGCTCTTGAATATGGGTGAGGTCTCTCAAGTCTTCCCGTATGAGCTGGTCAATATAAGTTTCTTTCCATTTCTGGTGAAAGGTTTTGCTTTGCTGCAGCAGAGGTTCAGGAAATCCACTGAGTTGAAGCAGGGTCTTGAGAGGCTCTCCTTCTTTTGGGTGATAGGACAATTTTTTTTCAATCCAGTCTTTGGCCATGGAGGAGGGTGGGTCTATGTCAATCTTCCCAATCAATTCTCGAAGGGTTACAGGGAATAGATGAAATAAAAAGTAGCGACCGACTAGACTATCTCCCGATTTTCTAAAGAGATCCAGACGAGCGCTTCCTGTCACGATAAATTGGATTTCTTTTTCCTTTTCATCAAAGGCCTCTTTTAAGATATTTTTCCATTTCGGCATTTTGTGAATTTCATCAAAGCAAACCCAACATTTTTGCAGATGAGGGTCAAGGGCATAGCGGGCATCCCAGTAAAAAAGAGGGTTTTGACGGTAGCTGGACCGGACAGTTCGTAAATCCCAATTGAAGTAGCAGCTTGGCGAACCCATCTTTTGAAGTTGCGCACGGGCCAGAGTCGTCTTGCCGCTTTGTCGAGGGCCTGCGATAAAGCGCATTTGGCGACCCCATTGGGGATTAAAAGCAACAGAGGAAAGGGAGCGTTCCATATTGATTATTTTACTATAGTAGGTAAAAAAATCAATAATTTTTTACCTGATAGGGTAAATTACACAAAGAACGAATATGAGACGGAAAGGAAATTTTACAACAATGTTTTGACCGTTGCCCCAATTTGGGCAGGGGTTTCACAGACCGTGACGCCGGCAGCCCTGAGAGCTTCTATTTTAGCGATGGCTGTTCCTGAACCTCCTGAAATAATAGCTCCAGCATGGCCCATTCTTTTCCCGCTAGGAGCCGTCATGCCGCTGACAAATGCAACAACAGGTTTTGTCACGTTCTTTTGGATATATTGAGCGGCCTCTTCTTCCTGATTTCCTCCAATTTCGCCTATAAGGATGATGGCTTTAGTTTGAGGATCTTTCTCAAAAAGTTGAAGGAGTTCGATGTAGCCTGTTCCAATAATGGGGTCTCCACCAATTCCGATGCAGGTGGATTGTCCCAAGCCCAATGAGGTGAGTTGCCAAACCGCTTCATAAGTGAGGGTGCCGCTTCTGGAAATGACACCTACGGAGCCAGGTTTATGGATGTAACCGGGCATGATACCAATTTTACATTCTCCAGGGGTGATGATCCCAGGACAATTAGGGCCGATGAGTCTTGAAGAGCTTCCTTCCAAGTTTTTTTTAACTTTAGCCATGTCGAGAACGGGAATTCCTTCGGTAATGCAGACAACCAGTTCAATTCTAGCCTCATTTGCTTCCAAAATTGCATCGGCTGCAAAGGGAGCGGGGACGTAGATAACAGAGGCATTGGCTTTAGTTTTTTCGACCGCTTCCTGGACGGTATCAAAAATGGGAATATTATCCCCTCGACTTTGCTCGGGACAGGCGAAATGGGTTCCCCCTTTGCCAGGAGTGACTCCACCGACCATTTGAGTTCCATATTGAACCATCTGGCGTGTGTGAAAAGAACCGGCTGAGCCTGTGATGCCCTGGCAGATGACTTTTGTTGATGCATTAATTAAGATACTCATTTTTGATACCCCTAGACTTTGAAAATTCAAAAATCAAACATCAAAAATCAAAATGACAATGTAAAATTCAAAAATGTCTCTCGATGCAATCGCATGAGAAATTTTAATTTGTCATTTTGGATTTTGATGTTAAAAATGTTCGGTTTACGCTTTTCACAATTTCTTGTGCCGCTTCTGCCATGGTTGATGCTGTCGCAATGGCAAGGCCGGAATCGTTTAAAATCTTTTTCCCTAATTCAACATTCGTTCCCTCAAGGCGTACCACCAGGGGAATATTAATTTTAGTTCCCCGAGCAGCTTCAACAATGCCAGTAGCGATCACATCACATTTCATAATACCGCCAAAGATATTGACCAAAATTCCTTTGACTTTAGGATGAGAAAGAAGAATTTTAAAAGCTGTTGTAACCATTTCAGCCGAGGCCCCGCCACCGACATCCAGAAAATTGGCGGGACTTCCTCCATAAAATTTAATAATGTCCATGGTCGCCATGGCCAGGCCGGCTCCATTCACCATGCAGCCGATATTTCCATCGAGGCCGATGTAATTGAGTCCTTGTTCTGTGGCTTTGACTTCAAGGGCATTCTCTTGAGAAGGATCTTGAAGGGCTTTAATCTCGGGATGACGAAAAAGGGCATTATCATCAAAATTGATTTTGGCATCTAAGGCCAAAAGGCCGCCTTCTTTGGTTTTTACAAAGGGATTGATCTCAACCAGTGAACAGTCCTTGTCAAAAAAGAGGTGAGAGAGACCCAAAAATGTTTTCACGGCTTCAAGAAAGGCTTTATCCTTAAATCCTAAAAAGAGAGCCATTTGTCTGGCTTGAAAGGCCTGTAGCCCCTGAAGGGGATGGATCCATATTTTAAGAATTTTTTTGGGATGATGTCGAGCGACTTCTTCAATTTCAATGCCTCCCTCAGTCGAAACGAGAAAAACAGGAACTTCTCTCTCACGATCTAAGGTAAGACCCATATAGTATTCATGATCAATAGAGCAACTTTCCTCCACTAAAACTTTTTTGACGAGAATGCCTTCAGGACCGGTTTGATAGGTAACGAGACGCTTACCCAAAATTTGATGGGCAACGTTTTTGACCTCCTCCGGTGAATGAACAATGCGAACGCCACCCGCTTTCCCTCGTCCTCCCGCATGAATTTGGGCCTTAACCACCCACGATCCGTGTGAGGGGCTTTGAGCGATTTTAAGCGCTTCTTCAGGCGTTTGAGCCGTTTTCCCTTGTACGACGGGAATTTGATAATTATTTAATAAAATTTTTGCCTGATATTCGTGAATTTTCATTTTATTTTTGCGGCTAATTTACCTGAAAAGATTTGAATTTGCAAATGTTGAGTGGCGTCATCATCATGACCCTCCCCAGATGCGACGGAAAACGCCCGCTTTCTTTATTTCATCTTTCGCTTCCACGTTAACATGGGCGAGGATTTCCTGGTCGAGCGTGGCGACGTATTCTCCAATTTTTTGCCCTTGGGCAATAGGGAGAATGAGTGAGGGAGAAACGAGAAGAGAAAATTTAACTTGAGAGGCCTTGTTTTTGGGAACCATGAATAAGAGATTGCCGCAAGCAATTCCTTGATCCACTTTTTGACTGCTATGATGAATCGAAAGATCAAAGACTTTACCTTTGCAAGGAATGAAAATATTCGTATATCTGGAAAATCCATCATCTAAAAGTTGTCGAGTATATTTGAATCTCTCTTTATTGGTAGGAGCACCTAGAACAACTGAGATCAATCGAAGATTCTCTTTTTTTACAGTAGCAACCAGGCAAAACCCCGCGTCATTTGTGAATCCAGTTTTCAGTCCGTCCATTCCAGGATATTTTCCAATCAATTTATTTGTATTGATGAAGCGCCATTTGCCTTCTCGGATGGTGGTTTCTTTGACAGAAGAATATTCTAAGATGTTGGGATGGTCCCGTAATAGGGCTAGAGCCAGACGAGCTAGGTCAGATGCGGTGGTCGTATCTTTGGGTTGATCCTTTGGGACGGGAAGCCCATGGGGGCTTCTAAAAATGGTTTGAGTGAGGCCCAATTGATGGGCCCTTTGATTCATGATCTCTACAAAAGAATTTTGAGACCCCGAAACGATTTCAGCAAGAAGAACAGCTGCATCGTTGGCGCTACCAATCACGGTTGCTTTGACCAAGTCTCGAATCGAAATTTTTTCTCCCCGCCAGAGCTTGGCCCGAGACCCGCCAATGGAACTGATTCGAGGGGAGACGGTATAAATTTGCTCCCAGTTTATTTTTCCTTTTTGGATGGCTTCAAGAACCAAATAAAGGGTCATCAGCTTTGTGAGACTCGCCGGGGCATGAGCTTCATTGGGGTCTTTCTGAACGAGAATGTCATGGGTGTCTGCATTGATCACAAGATAGGAGGAGAGGGAAGAATCAGGTATTCCCCTTTCATTTAAATAGGAGCTGGAAGATTTTTTTGTGTGATGAGCTGAGACATGTTTTTCAGACTTAGGATGTGCATGAGAAACGCGTTTTGCTTGGTAAGTATGCTTCCCAAGAGCAAGTGTTGTAACTGTCAGTAAAATAAAATGAATAATAATTTTTTTCATAATTTTGTAATAGTTTGGCTCCGGGAACAGAGGCAGTTTTTGGCGGGGACGCTCGTCTGAGACCAGCGATCGGGACGAGCTCGGGCTAAGTCGTTCGCTCTAGCTCGACTATTCGTCGAGGTACCATGCTCGCGAACGACTTCAACGCCCCGTCAAAAACCGCCTCTGTTTCCTCGAGGGAGAATAGTCTAAACGGTTACGATTTTGAATATTTTATATAACTTAAAGGAGAGTAGGAGTAGATTCAATCTTTTCTTTTATTTTTTATCCAAAATTATGTTAGAGTTAAGAGTATGAAGAAGTCTTTTGCCATTACTATAGCGCTTCTTTATGGAATGACCTCTACTCTTTGTCAGAGCATGGCAAAATCCACCTGTTGTTCGACTCAAGAGAACTCATCTCATTCATGTCATCAGAGTTCTGATTCGCATTCATCCAAAAGCCATAAACCTGAAAAAGAAATTTGCTGCTGTTATTTTAGTGATATTCCAAAAGTGTTAGAGAATCTTTGGCAAAGTTTGAATGTTCAAGTCTTAGGGTTTTGGAAAATGTTTTCTTCCGTTGAAGTGAAGCATATTATTTTAAGATGGACGAAAGGATTTTTGGGACCATCCCCTCCGCATTCTATAAAATTTTTCCAACGTGTTTTCCCTGCCCTTGCACCTCCTTTCATGAGATAGCTCTTCGCTTTATTCTGCAAGTTTACGTATCTTTAGTGTGTTTAAATTTAATAGAATAGAGCCCATCCGATCGTTAAAAAAACAGTGGAACTACGAATTTTTTTACCTTATTTAGATGAAAGTTTTTTAAGGAGGATGATCATGAAGTATAAGATATTATGGAGTCTTTTTTTGCTCAGCGTGATTCTCTTCACTTTTGCTCTTCAGGCAGAAGAGAGGGTTCATGGAGCAGAAAGAGGTTTTCTAACTCAGGAGGCTCTTCGTGTCAATCCCGAAATTCATGCGTTTCGAAAAAAATGGGAAGTGGCTAAAGCCCAAGCGATTCAAGCAGGTGTGCTTGAGGATCCTATGCTGGGGGTTGAATTTGAAGGGGTTCCCACCGACACAGCGGATTTGGGGCGCACCAGTGATATTGAATGGAGTTTTACCCAGACCATTCCTTTTCCAGGCAAACTTTCTTTAAAGAAAAAAATGGCGCTTGAAGAGGCCCAAAAGGCCTATTTTGAATATTTGGAAAAAGAGAATGAAGTGCTTAGGGAGGTGAAATCAACTTATGCAGATCTTATTTTAATGGGCGAGACTCTGAAAATTCTCCTGGAAAATGCAGATCTTCTGATCCAGTTTGAAAACATTGCCAAAAGTAAATACGAGGTGGGAAAAGTTTCTCAACAGGATTTGTTAAAGGCTCAAGTTGAATTGGCCAAAGTTAAAAATCAGATTTTAATTAAAGAGGAAGAGCGAGAAAGGGCTATTGCCAAAATGAATCAGCTTCTTGCCCGAAAACCGGATCATCCCTTGGGTGAAGTTTCTTCTGACCATCGGTTTTTACAGGATTTTTCGCTGGAAGATTTGATGATGATCGCGTTAGAAAATCGTTCGGAATTGAAGGCGATGGGAGCGGAAATTCATTCGGGGGAGTGGGGGGTTCGGTTGGCCAAACGTCAGTATTGGCCCGACTTTTTTTCGAAGTTCGAAAGTCGTCAATTCCAGGGAACGGGATTGGAAGAGTATGACGTGATGCTGGGGGTGAACCTTCCATGGTTTTGGACCCGTTCTCGATTAGAGGGAGCCGTCAAAGAGGCCAATGCAAATCTTGAAATGGCTCATTATTCTTATGAATCAAAAAAGCTCGAGATTTTTTTCGAAATTAAAGATGCCTTAGTCAAGGTCAATACCTCAAAGAATCTGATTCATCTTTATCAAACGAGTATTCTTCCTAAATCACAAGAAGCGGTGAAGGCGGCTCAGATTGCCTATCAGTCGGACAAGATCGATTTTTTGATGCTTTTGGATGGTCAAAGGGCGTTATTGAATTTTCAGATCGAATACGAAGAGGCCCTGGCGGATTATGATAAGAGTTTGGCTGAATTAGAAAGAAGTGTGGGAAGGGATTTTGAAAATTCAAAATTCAAAAATCAAAATGCAAAATGACAATCCAAAACTCAAAATTTCTCCAAGCAATAGCGTTGAGAACATTTTGGATTTTGATCTGTCATTTTGATTTTTAATTTTTGATTTTTGATCTAGAAAGGAGCCGTATGCTGAATAAAAAAATTATTTCTTTTTCGATTATTTTTGGATTTTTGGTTTTGGGAGGGGGAATTTTTCTAAAAAGTTTTCCTAGAATCCATCATCAAAAAAGTGAAGCAGCGGTTTTCTATTGCCCGATGCATCCGACTTATACCAGTGATCGGCCGGGGGATTGTCCCATTTGTAATATGAAACTTGAGAAACGTGAGCAAGTGCCTTCAGAGGAACCTAAAACTAAGGGGGAAAATTCAAAGCAGGAAAAGAAAATTCTTTATTGGACTGATCCGATGATGCCGGATTTTAAGGCCGATAAACCGGGCCAGTCGCCCATGGGCATGGATTTGGTTCCTGTTTATGAAGAAGAAGGGGGTGTGATGGAGAGCGGACAGGTTCCAATGGGATATTCGTCTATTTTGCTCAGTCCTGAAAAGATGCAGCTTGTTGGCGTTAAGACGGCCCAAGTCAAAAAACAGATTCTTTCTAAAACCATTCGTACGGTGGGTCGCGTGAAGGTGGATGAAACTAAAATGGTTCGTGTTCATCCCAAGGTGGAAGGATGGGTCGAAGCAATTTTTGCGAAATATGAAGGGGATAAGGTTAAGAAAGGACAGCCGCTTTTTTCTTTTTATAGTCCCGATTTTGTAACGGCCGAGCAAGAATATCTCACTGCTTTAAGTATTTTAAAAGGAGTAGCTCCTGATGCAAGTTGGGATGTTAAAAAGGATGCCGAGGACAATGTACGCTCTTCCCATCAAAGGCTTCTTTGGTGGGATATCTCAGAGGAACAAATTGAACAATTAGAAAAAAGTGGAAGTCCCTCCAAAACTCTTACGATTGCTTCACCCATCGATGGGGTTGTGATTGAAAAAAATGTTTTTGCGGGAAAATTTATGGAGCGAGGTTCAGAATTTTATAGTTTGGCGGATCTTTCGATTGTTTGGGTCGATGCGGATGTCTATGAGTATGATTTGCCTCTGGTGGCCGTTGGAGAAGAGGGGAGAGTGACTTTACCGAGTGATTCAAAAAAATCATTTCGGGGGAAAATTATTTATATTTCTCCGATGTTGAAACCTGAGACACGTACAGCGGTCGCTCGTCTGGAACTGGATAATTCTGATTTTGCCCTTAAAGCAGAGATGTATGTGAATGTTGAGATTGCCATTGATTTTGGAGAACGTTTAGCGGTTCCTGTCGATGCTGTTTTGGATACGGGGGTGCGGAAAATCATTTTTGTGAGTAAGGAAAAAGGGATTTTTGAGCCGAGGGAAATCACTTTAGGGGTGAAAACGGATCAATGGGTAGAAGTGAAGAGCGGGCTTTCCGAGGGAGAGACGGTGGTCACGAGTGGTAATTTTCTTATTGATTCTGAAAGTCGGCTCAAGGCAGCGATTCAGGGAGTAGAAAATGGGGCGGGAAGCGTGGAGCATCAACATGGTCAATGAATGAGTGTGGTTTTGATTAAAGTTGAAGGCTCGAAGCTCGAAGCTTAAGGCTCGAAGCAAAAGCGAAAACAGAAGGAGTATTTACCTCGAGCCTTGAGCCTCGAGCTTCGAGCCCGTCTCAGAGCCTCGAGCTGATCAAGGGAAGAGAAATAAAGGTTAATATTGATATGAATACATTTAAAAAAGAAACCTTTGCTGAAAAGATTATTGAATTTTCGGCCCGCAATAAATTTTTGATTATTTTTCTTGTTTTAGCAGCGATTGTGGGTGCGATTTGGTCAGCCCAGAATATTCCCCTGGATGCGATTCCAGATCTTTCAGATACCCAGGTGATTATTTATTCCCGATGGGATCGAAGTCCGGACATTATCGAAGATCAGGTGACTTATCCGATTGTATCGGCTTTGCTCGGAGCCCCACGGGTGAAGGCGATCAGAGGTTTCTCAGATTTTGGATTTTCTTATGTCTATGTGATTTTTAAGGATGGAACCGATCTTTATTGGGCGAGAAGCCGAACGCTGGAGTATTTAAGTAAGATTACCCCTCGTCTTCCGGAGGGCGTCAAGACAGAATTAGGTCCGGATGCAACGGGTGTGGGATGGGTGTTTCAATATGCCCTCGTGGATACGACGGGAGAACATGATCTTCAGGAGCTGAGAACCTTTCAGGATTGGTATTTGAGATATCATCTCCAAAGTGTTCAGGGCGTTGCGGAGGTGGCGAGTTTGGGAGGATTTGTAAAGCAATATCAAGTCACCCTCGATCCCAATCGATTACTCGGTTACAATATTCCTTTAAGTCGTGTGGTCGAGGCCATACGCAAGGGGAATCAGGAAGTAGGGGGGAGGCTCTTAGAATTTTCAGGGGCCGAATACATGGTTCGAGGCCGGGGATATGCAAAGTCCATCGGTGATCTTGAAAAAATTGTGGTGGGGACAGATCAAAAAGGGACGCCCATTTTGGTGAAACATCTTGCGACCGTGAGTTTGGGGCCTGATATTCGAAGAGGTTTGGCGGATTTGGATGGGAAGGGCGATGTTGTCGGCGGGACCGTGATCATGCGTTATGGGGAGAATGCCCTGAATGTGATCAAACGGGTTAAGGCCAAATTAAAGGAGGTAGAATTATCTTTTCCTCATGGAGTGAAATTAGAAGTGACCTATGACCGTTCGAATTTGATTTCAAGGGCCATTGAAACCTTAAAACATCAGTTGATTGAAGAAATGATCATTGTGAGTCTCGTCATCATGCTTTTTCTGTGGCATATCCCTTCAGCGGTGATTCCCATTCTGACCATTCCCATTGCGGTGTTTCTTTCTTTTATCCCTCTTCTCGGTATGAAATTAACCTCTAACATTATGTCCCTTTCGGGTATTGCGATTTCTATCGGGGTTCTGGTCGATGGGGCGATTGTGGAGGTGGAAAATGCCTATAAGAGGCTGGAACAATGGGTTAAAGGGGGTAGAAAAGGGGATTATCATGAGGTTCGTTTACGTGCCCTCAAAGAAGTGGGGCCTTCGGTATTTTTTTCTCTTTTGGTGATTGCGGTTTCCTTTATTCCCATTTTTACCTTGGTCGATCAGGAAGGTCGCCTTTTTAAACCTCTAGCTTGGGCCAAAAATTTAGCCATGGCCATTGCCGCTATTCTTGCGATAACACTAGACCCTGCTCTGCGGATGCTTTTTACGAGAATGGAACCCTTTAAATTTAAACCGTCCCTCCTCGCAAGATTTTTTACGACGCTTGCGGTAGGTCGATATTATCCTGAGGAAAAACACCCCATCAGTAAAATTTTATTTCGGGTTTATGAACCGGTTTGTCGTTTTGTGTTAAAACATCGCAAAACAACCATTATCGCGGCACTCGTGCTGGTGGCATCCACCCTTCCCATTTATTTAAAATTGGGTTCAGAATTTATGCCTCCGCTCTGGGAAGGGGATATTCTCTACATGCCAACGACTTTGCCGGGAATCTCAGTTACCGAGGCCCAAACCCTTCTTCAAAAGCAGGATCAGATTTTAAAGAGTTTTCCGGAGGTGGAAAAAGTCTTTGGTAAGTCCGGCCGCATGGAAAGCTCGACCGATCCTGCCCCCTTTTCGATGATGGAAACGGTCGTACTCTTAAAGCCTCAAGATCAATGGAGGAAAATTGATCGGTGGTATGCTTCTTTTCCTCAATTTCTGCAAAGGCCTTTTCGTTCGGTTTGGCCGGATCACATCTCTCATGAAGATTTGGTGAATGAAATGGATCGGGCCTTGAAAATTCCAGGGACGACAAACGCATGGACGATGCCGATAAAAAATCGCATTGATATGTTGACCACGGGGGTACGGACGCCGATTGGAATTAAAATTCTGGGAGCGGACTTAAAAAGAATAGAGGAAATTGGAACACAATTAGAACTTATTTTAAAGGATGTAGCGGGAACACGCAGTATTTATGCGGAGCGGGTGGCGGGGGGTTATTTTCTTGACTTTGACTTAAAACGGGAAGAACTGGCCCGTTATGGCTTGTCGATTTCTGATGTTCAAGAGATGATTATGACAGCGATTGGGGGAGAGTCGGTGACCACCCTTATTGAAGGCCGAGAACGTTATTCGGTTAATGTGCGTTATTCAAGGGAGCTCCGAGATGATATTGAAAAGCTGAAACGGGTTTTGGTTCCGACCCCATTCGGTCCTCAAATTCCCTTGGCTGAACTTGCCGATATTCATTTTGTCCAGGGCCCTGCGATGATTCGAAATGAGAATGGGCTTTTGGCCGGTTATGTTTATGTGGATATGTCAGGCAGAGATATTGGAAGTTATGTGGATGAGGCGAAAAGCATCGTGGCTCAAAAACTTAGGCTTCCAGATGGATACGGGCTTTTATGGAGCGGTCAATATGAAAACATGATTCGGGTGAGGAAACGGCTTAAAGTGGTTATTCCTCTGGCGATTTTGATCATTTCATTGCTGCTTTACATGAATACTCAATCGATGGTGAAAACAGGGATTGTCCTCTTGGCTGTTCCATTCTCTCTGATTGGGGCTATCTGGCTGCTTTGGATTTTGGGGTATCACATTTCGATTGCGGTCTGGGTTGGGATGATTGCCTTAATGGGACTCGATGCCGAAACGGGTGTTTTTATGCTGCTTTTTTTAGATCTTTCTTATCAGTATGCTAAAGAAAAGGGAAAAATGAATAACGCATCCGATTTGACCGAAGCGATTATCCATGGAGCGGTGAAACGTGTTCGCCCCAAAATGATGACGGTGATGGCCGCCTTTATGGGACTGGTTCCCATTATGTGGGCCACAGGAGCGGGTTCCGATTTAATGAAGCGCATTGCGGCTCCCATGGTGGGGGGACTAGCGACTTCTTTTATTTTGGAACTTTTGGTTTATCCCGCGATTTATGCGGTCTGGAAATGGCATTTTGAGGTGAAAAAGGGAAAGGAGAGAAGCAACTGTTCCAGCTATAACCTAAATAGTATTAACGATGAGAAAAATGATGAGAAAAAACATTTTTAAGTTTGGTTTATGGGGCGCTTTTATTTTTTTCATTAGCTTATCGATAGGAGGAGCCGCGAAGGCTGAGAATGTAGCCTCCTCGGCCTCGGAGTCTTTGACGGAAGAAGCGGCTATTCAGAGGGTCATGCAAAATAATTATGATCGTAAATCTGCTTTAGTCAGTATTGAAATTGCCAGACAAGAGTTAATGAAGGCGGGGCTTTGGCCTAATCCTGAAGCGGAATTTTCACTCGTGACAGATCGGTTCTACGCGGATCAAGGAGAAGGGAGTCGCGAGTTTGGCTTAAGCCAGGCACTTCCCGTCAGCGGACGGATTAATTTTCAAAAGAAAGTAGCAAAGCTTGGCATCGAACGCGCCGAGTGGCAGGTCAAGGATTTTGAAAGACTTCTGATTGCCAGTGTGAAAAAGATTTTCTATGAAATCCTTATTTTGCAGGAAAAAGAAAAGGTTTTAAGTTCTTTGGTTGAGTTGAATGAAAAGCTTCTCGAAGTCGTTCAATCAAGATTGAGTCACGCCGAGGTTTCCCAAATAGATCTCAGCCTTACGAATGGAGAACTTCAAGTCGCTCGTCAAGAACTTTTTGAGGCGAAAGCGCTCCTTTATGAAAAAAGGGCCACATTGAACAGGCTCATGGGCCTGCATTTCAACGAGCCGTTTGTCATCCAGTCAGGCTTAACAACCGTTTTTTCCGAGACCTTGGATCTGGAGAATCTTATTGGAAAAGCCTTGGAAAATCGCCCCGATCTCAAGGCGAAGGCGATAGAAGAAAAAATGGGCGAAGGCGCCCTCCAGCTTGCGAGAAAAATGCGAATTCCAGATATCACGGTCGGGGGTTTTTATCAGAAGGAAAAAAGCCGTTTCGAAGTGGATGGAAAATTAGAGATGGACGACGACAAGCTGATCGGTTTTAGGGTTTCATTACCTTTGCCTTTGTTTGATAGAAAACAAGCGGACATAGCCGAGGCCAACGCAGAGAAAAAGAAAGCGTCTATCGAGATTTTAGATCTCAAAATTCAGGTGGAAGAGGAAGTGGCACAAGCCGTGATTCGTGACAATGCTTCTAAAGAAATTCTTGACTCTTATGGAAACGGTGTACTCGAATCAATCGAAAAATCAGTTCAATTGATACAGGATGCCTACGCTCAGGGTCAGGTTAGTTTTTTGGATGTGGTTCAAACGCAAGGCAAATTTAAGAGTATCCAGATAGCCTACCTGGGTGCGCTTCAAAATCACAAAGAATCGCTTATTGAGCTTGAGGTGGCGATGGGAATGGATTTGAAAAATGAAAAAGAAGGGAAGAATCAATGAAAATTCAAAAAATAATTCTTAGTCCTTGGGTGGTGATCGTCGTAGCAACGCTGTGTTTAGCTTTACCGAAGCGATTGTTCGCCCACGGTGGGCAAATCGAAACAGGCGAAGGGGGCGGCGGGCCTGTGAAATTGACGATAGAGCAGCAGACGGTCATCGGCCTCGAGACGGTGACGGCACAACTCCGCGACATTGACGCTGTTCTGGTGCTTAACGGAAAAGTAAAACTCAATCCGAATCTTCACGCGCACGTCAGCACGCGTATCGAAGGCCGCGTCGAAAAGCTTTATGCCAACGTAGGTGACAAGGTCGAGAAAGGAGAGAGGCTTGCGGACATCCAATCGCGGCAGATCGGTAATCCGCCTCCCATCGTCACGCTCGAGGCGATAGTCAGCGGCGTGATCAATGACCGTAGTGTCACCCTCGGGGAATCGGTGGAGCCGAATAAGGAATTATTTCACATCATTGATTTGTCTGAGGTCATCGTCGAGGTGGAAGTGTATGAAGAAGACATTGGCAAGGTGAAACCTGACCAAGCCGCCCGCGTTCGCGTACTGGGATACCCGGGCGATATCTTCAAGGGAAAAATTACGTTTGTCGGTGTAGAACTTGACCCAGAGAAACGCACGTTGCCCGTGTGGGTCACGGTGAAAAATCCAGACGGCAAGCTCAAGCCTGAGATGTTCGCCAAGGTCGCGGTCGTGCTTGAGCACAACGAGGGCGTGCTCGCTGTCCCGAAGGAAGCTATTCTGGAAGAGAGTGGCGAAAAATTCGTCTTCGTGCAAGCAGGTGACTCGTTCAACCGCGTGGATGTGCAGACGGGCGCCGAGGACGACCGTTTTGTCGAGATCAGGGACGGACTCGTACCAGACGATGTTGTGGTGACCGATGGCAAACGCGAGGTTTATACCCAATCACTCATGGCCCGTGGTGTAAGACCGCCCACCGATACCGATTAGCGAAGGGAATCCTCATGTTTAATAAAATCATTCTATGGTCGCTGAACAATCGCATGATCGTTATGGCCGGGCTGGTCGTGTTTTTGGTGGCGGCCACTTACACGACGATGCGTATGCCGGTGGATGTGTTCCCCGAGTTTGCGCCGCCACAGGTCGTGGTCCAGACCGAATCCCCAGGGCTCCCTCCCGAAGATGTTGAGGCGTTGATCACCTTTCCTATTGAAAGTGCTGTCAACGGCACGCCGGGCGTGGACAAGGTGCGTTCGGCTTCATCGGTCGGACTGTCCACGGTTGTGATCGTATTTCGTTGGGGGACGGACGTGTATGTGGCAAGACAATTGGTGAATGAACGAATCCAATCCGTCCGCGAGCGGTTTCCTGTTGGCACACGTGCGCCTGTCATGTTGCCGATCACCTCAGCCGTCGGCTGGATGATTAAATATAGCCTTGAGAGCGACACGCGCTCGCCGATGGAGTTGCGCACAATTTCCGATTGGCAAATCCGCCCGCGCATCTTGGCTCTTGGAGGTGTTGCATCCGTCGTTGCCATTGGCGGTGATGTAAAACAATATCAAGTGCTCTTAGATCACGATCGCTTGCGTGCCTATCACGTGAGCATAGCCGAGGTACGCGAGGCATTAGAGAAATCCAACATCAACGTTCCGGGTGCGTTCTTGCAAGTACCCACCCAGGAATATGTCGTGACGGGTGTGGCGCGGATTACCTCGCTTGATGATTTGCGTAATACCCTTATTAAATTCGTCAAAGGAACGCCGATTATGGTGAGAAACGTAGCGGACGTGAAGTTCGGAGGTGAGATTAAGCGTGGCGATGGCGCGATCAATCTAAAAAACGCGGTCATTGGCACCATCTCCAAAGCCTATGGTGCAGACACGTTGGCCACCACCTACAAGTCGGAAAAAGCGCTGAGCGACATCCAACATCAATTACCGCCCGATGTAAAAATGAACATCAGAGTATTTCGTCAGGCGGATTTTATCGAAGGTTCGATCCGTAACTTAAAGAAAGCACTTCTCGAAGGCGGAATGATCGTGACGGTGATCTTGTTCATCTTTCTGATGAACTTCCGCGCGTCGTTCATCAGTTTTCTGGCGATGCCCACATCGCTGTTGGCAGGTGTCATGGTGTTGAAATGGTTCGGCGTGAGCCTCAACTCGATGACTATCGGCGGTCTGGCCATTGCCATTGGCGAGGTCGTGGATGACGCGATCATTGACGTAGAAAATGTGTTTCGCCGATTGCGCTTAAACCGTGAATCGCCAAATCCCGAGCCGATTCTGGACGTGGTGTTCAAAGGCTCGACCGAAATCCGAAACTCTGTTGTGTACGCGACGCTCATTGTGGCCATCGTATTTCTGCCGATATTCTTTCTCTCGGGTCTGGAAGGCCGCATCTTCACGCCGCTTGGCATTGCTTACCTCGGCTCGCTCATGTGCTCGCTTATCGTTGCGCTGACGGTGACGCCCGTGCTCTGCTACCTCCTGATTGGACAGACAAGAAAGGAATTGCGCGAAAGTTTTATTGCCCACGCGCTCAAGAAACACTACGAGCGGTTGCTTCATTTCACGCTGCGCCACGTTTGGCCGGTGGTGATTGCCACGTTGGTTCTGATTGGCGTGGCGATCATGATGATCCCATTTTTTGGCAGGTCGTTCCTGCCGGAGTTTCACGAGGGAAATTTCATCGTTGTGCAAAGCACATTGCCAGGTACATCGCTCGACGAATCCATGCGGCTCGGTTATCAAGTGAGGCAGAAATTGCTGAAGTACCCGCAGGTGGTTTCTCTTTCGCAGCGGGCAGGTCGCAGTGAGCTTGACGAAGACGCGCAGCCACCCAATTTCAGTGAGTTCGACGTGAAGCTTGATTACGACCGCGACAAGAGAATGTCACCTGACGAGTTATTACGCCATATTCGCTCTGATCTGTCGGACATCCCTGGTGCGATTTTTAATGTCGGCCAATTCATTTCGCATCGCATGGACGAAATTCTGTCGGGCATTCGCGCTCAGGTGGCGATCAAGATTTATGGTGATGACCTGAATGTGTTACGGCAAAAAGGGCAGGAAGTCTTGAAGGTTATGCAGACCCTTCAAGGGGTCGAGGATTTGATGTTGGAGCAGCAGATCAATGTCCCTCAAGTGACGATTAAAATTGACCGCGAGAAAGCCAGCCGCTATGGCCTGAAGGTGGGCGAGTTAGCGGAGTCGATTGACACGGTGCTCAACGGCGTCACTGTTTCCCAAGTGCTCGAAGGCCAAAAGTCTTTCGACCTGTTTGTGCGCTTAGAGGACAAGGCGCGCAGCGACCTTGAGTCCATCCGCAACATCCTCGTGGACGCACCTGCCCTGCAAGTGGAAGGATCACATGGAGAGGCGAAAATCCCCCTGCGCGAGGTCGCTGACATTCACTTCGAGGAGCGACCGTATTTCATTAACCGCGAAGACGTCCAGCGGCGCATCGTCGTCTCCTGCAATGTGGCGGGGCGCGACCTGAACAGTCTCATCAGTGAGGCACAGAAAAAAATCGGCGCAGAAGTCGTTCCGAAACTCCCGGCGGGTTACTTCATCCAATACGGTGGCCAGTTCGAGAGTCAGCAACAGGCGCAACGGATTTTAATCCTGTTCGGCATCGGCGCGGTGGTAGGTATTTTCCTGATGCTGTTCCAGGCGTTTGGCACGACGCGCGAAGCGCTCTTGGTGATGCTCAACCTGCCGTTGGCGCTCATCGGCGGCGTGGTTGCGATTTTTCTCACTGGCCGTGACATGAGTGTTCCGGCAATGATCGGATTTATCAGTCTTTTCGGCATCGCCTCGCGTAACGGGATCATTCTGATCAGCCATTACAACCAACTTCGCAAAGAAGGCCAATCGCTCGCTGACACTGTTATCCATGGTTCGCTTGACAGGCTCAACCCCGTGCTGATGACTGCTGCCACTGCTGCATTGGGTCTTGTGCCTCTCTTGTGGGGTGATGCGACTGGCAAAGAATTGGAGCGACCCCTTGCGCATGTGATCCTCGGAGGACTCTTCACCTCGACCTTTCTGAACATGGTCTTAATTCCAACCCTGTACAATAAGATTGAAGTGATTCGTGAAAAGCAAATCAAAAATAAACAAAAAAAAGGAGATTAATATGAAAACAAAATGGTTCATCATCCCAACATTGAGTATGGCGCTCTCCGTCGTCCGGTTGACGTCAGCAGCTCTAGAACACGAACATAAAGAAGGTGAAGGGGAAATCCCTGCTACCCTTAGCGGCATCTGGGCTGAAGTGAAAGAGCATGAGGAAGAACTCGGGAAAATCATCGCCGACAAAAAGCTAGACAAGGTGCACGAAGTCGCTTTCGAAATCCGCGACAGGGTGAACGCCCTGCCTGACAAATCCATGGATTTGGCCTCTGACAAACTGGCCAAGGTTAAGTCCAACGCCAAGTTCGTGGCCAACCTCGCCAAGCGCCTCGACGATTCCGGCGACGCCGGCGATCAAGTCGCCACGGAAGCCAACTTCAAGAAGCTGCAGGGCCTCTTGAAGACCATCGAAGCCCAATACCCGGCGGGTGTACTTTCGCAAGCGAAGGGAATGATTTACACCTGCCCGATGCACCCGGAAGTAAAGCAGGATAAACCGGGTTCTTGTCCAAAATGTGGGATGACGCTTAAGACAGGGGAAGACGCTTCTCACGATGAAATGAACGAAAAGGCCCAGTAAAATTAAACATAGGAGTTAGTCCCTACGGGACTCATTTCTATGCAGTTTGTAAAGAATATCTTTGGCGTCACCTGAAAAGGCTTTTAAATAGGGCGTTTGCAGGTGTTTCGCTCCAAGTCCAACTTTTTATTTTAATGCTAAAAATATTCACGTTTTTTGTGAATATTTTTAGGAATAACCTGGACAACCCTATGA
>JACOUC010000060.1 GCA_016178055.1 Chlamydiota bacterium
GTATGTGAAATAAAGTACACCGAGGCAGCAGTTGGAACGGAAGTCATTAACGAGATGGATAGAAAATTAGAACTTCTTTTGAATCCTAAAAAGAAATCCATTCAACGAATTCTCATTGCCCCTTTTGGAGCAACAAAGGCCTTAGATGAACGGCATTATTTTGATCGCATCATCACACTCAAAGAAATTTTTTAATCCATGAAATCAAATACCCGCTCAGAAATTTCAACGATTCCCTCTTCTCTCGGCTACTCCATGCCCGCCGAATGGGCTCCCCATGAAGGCACTTGGCTTTCCTGGCCCAAGGATCCGATCACCTGGCCGGAGCAACTTCCGGAAGTTGAAGAAATCTACACCCAAATGATTGAGTACTTGACCCCAAACGAAAAAGTTTTTCTTCTGGTCAACGATGAAACGACTCAACAAAAAGTCCTTCAAAAAGTAAAATCTAAAAACATCCAATCCCAAAATCTGATCATTCACAAAATTCCAACGGTGGATGTCTGGATTCGGGATTATGGTCCTAACTTCCTCATTCGACAAAACGGTTCTTCTCAAGAGCTGGCGTATAATCATTGGATTTTTAATGCCTGGGGAAATAAATACGAAGAGCTTAAAAAAGATACCGCTATCCCTCAACAGCTCAAGCCCCTCCTGAACATCCCTTCTTTTGAACCCGGCATTGTCTTAGAAGGGGGATCCATCGATGTCAATGGAAGCGGCACTTGCCTAACCACAGAACAATGTCTGCTCACCCCCACCCGAAATCCTCATCTTAAAAAGAGCGAAATTGAAAACACTCTCAAAGATTTTCTAGGTGTCTCAAATGTCATTTGGCTAGGAGTGGGTATCGTGGGAGACGACACGGACGGGCATGTGGACGACATTGTAAGATTCGTGAACCCTAACACCGTTGTATGCGCTTTGGAAGAAGATCCTGCGGACGATAATTATGAACTTTTGAAGGAAAATTATAAACGTCTCGAATTGGCAAAAAACGAAAAGGGAGAAAAACTCAACGTGATTTCTTTTCCCATGCCAGGCGTCGTAAGTTATGAAGGGGACCGGCTTCCCGCCAGCTACGCCAATTTTTTCATTGCCAATGGTGTCGTGCTTGTCCCGATTTTTAATCACAAAAATGATGAGAAGGCCCTTCAAATTCTTCGACCCCTTTTCCCCGATCGAAAAGTCATTGGACTTTCCTGTGCACCGATGGTCGTTGGACTTGGAACCCTTCATTGTGTATCTCAGCAACAACCGAAAATTCAGTGAAAAATTTATTCTCTAAACGCACAAATTGGAATCTTGAAGCCAACCCCATTACGAAAGCTCTTCAGAAACGCCGCGATTCTCAACTTCCGATTTTAGACTTAACGGAATCTAACCCAACCCATTGTGGTTTTGATTATCCCACACAAGAACTTGCCCAAGTCCTCACTCAACCCCAAAGCTTTCAGTATCATCCCAATCCGAAAGGACTGCTGGAAGCCAGACGAGCCATTGCAAAATATTACCAGGATCAAGGACATTCGATTAATCCAGAACAAATTTTCCTCACCTCGAGTACCAGTGAGGCTTATTCTTTTCTTTTTCGACTCCTGGTCAATCCCCAAGAAAATATTTTAATCCCTCGCCCCGGTTATCCGCTTTTTGATTTTTTGAGCGACCTTGCCGATGTCGAGCTAAAAACTTATTCTCTTTTTTACGAGAAGAATTGGCAAATTGATTTTGAAAGCCTCAAAAACAATGTTAATCCTGACACCAAGGCGCTTCTCGTCGTTCATCCTAATAATCCAACGGGGTCTTACATCAAAAAAAATGAATTCTTTGAACTCATTCAACTCGCCCATCATGAAGAAATCGCCCTTGTCTCAGATGAAGTTTTTTTTGATTATGCAGTCGAGAGCAATGAAAAACACACCCGCCTTGCCGGAATCTCTGAAGTGCTTAGTTTTACCCTTAATGGCCTTTCTAAAATGGTGGGCCTTCCCCAAATGAAATTAGGTTGGATGGTTGTGAACGGTCCCCAAAAACTTTTGACTCAAGCCTTAGATCGTCTTGAAGTCATCACAGATACTTATCTTTCCGTGAATACCCCGATTCAACAAGCACTCCCGTGGATTATTGAAAATTGTAAAACGATTCAAAACCCCATCAAAATGAGAGTGTTAAACAATCTCAAATGGTTAAAAGAAAAGATCATTCCATTTCCTGCCTGTGAAGTTCTTAAAGTGGAAGGAGGTTGGTACGCCCTTTTAAAAATTCCAAAGACACGAAGCGACGAAGAATGGGTTTTAACGTTCCTAGAAAAAGAAGGCGTCTTTGTTCACCCCGGGCACTTTTACCAATTTGAAAAAGAAGGCTATCTGGTCATCAGTTTAATAGTACCACCTGAAACTTTTCAAGAAGGAGTAAGGAGAATTCTGAGTTACTTTTGATGATATTTACACGGATCGAAGCCGCCGGATTGCTTCTTCATAAATCTCATCATCACTCCGTGTTCCGACGGCAAGAATGAATACAAGAACCTCTCTTTTCACCACCCGTTAAATAACTCGATACTCATTAGAGTTTACCATTCATCAATATCTATGAAATCCTTAAGTTTAGACTTCTGATCTCTTTTTTGAGCAAGCATTCCAAGAATATAATCCTTAAGCAAGATCAATGGCCTCTTCTAATGGAGAATTCTTGTCCTTCACTCGAGCCTGGGGATCAATCCTTAATCCAGATAAACGATGCCCCAAATCTTTTTTGCCACTCATGGTTAGTATCCCCACTTCTTCACATACCCATTTTTAACAGCTTGAGTTACCCATAAATAGGTGACAATCATTCCTAGAAGGGCCGCAAAATAAGAAAGAGGTAGAGGAACAAACCCAAGATAACGGGCCACGGGTGAGAGCACAATTCCAAAACCAAGAGTCACAATCATGACAGACATCACAAGAAGAAACCGGCTCGACCGACTGTGGAGAAAAGGAGTTTTTGCCGTACGAATAACGTGAATGACCAAGGTCTGAGTACAAAGAGATTCAAGGAACCAACCCGTATGAAATGCATTTTCCGAAAATTTAAATAAGACCATCATGACGCCAAAGGTTAAAAAATCAAAAATAGAACTCACGGGTCCCAGCGTCAGCATAAACTTTCGAATCGCACGAATATCCCATGGCTTGGGCTTTTCTAAATATTCCTCATCTACAGCATCGGTCGCAATCGCCACTTGAGAAATATCATAAAGAAAATTATTGAGAAGAATTTGAATCGGAGCCATGGGAAGAAACGGTAAAACGAGGCTCGCCCCCGTCATACTGATCATATTTCCTAAATTAGAACTGGCCCCCATTTTAATATATTTCATAATATTGCCAAAGGTTTTACGCCCTTCCAAAACCCCATTCACGAGTACGAGCAAACTTTTCTCTAGAAGAATCATATCCGCCGATTCTTTTGCAATATCCACTGCATTATCGACTGAAATCCCTACATCCGCAGCCTTCAAAGACGGAGCATCATTGATGCCGTCTCCTAAATAGCCCACAATGTGGCCATTGTAATGAAGCGCCCGAATCACCCGTTCTTTTTGTAAAGGATCGAGTCTCGCAAAAACAGCGGTTTTTTTAACGGATTCTTGCAATTCAACATCATTTAATTTTCCAATTTTTTCACCCGTTGTAATTGAACTGACGTCTAATCCGACATCCCCGCATATTTTTTTTGTGACAAGCTCATTATCCCCTGTCAACACCATAAACTTGATGCCAAGCCTTTGCAAGCGATCCACCATTTTTTTAACACTGGGCTTAGGCGGATCTAAGAAAGCAACATAGCCTTTTAAAACCATGCCACTTTCATCCTCTTTGGTATAAGTTTCTTTTTTCTCGATCACATCTTTATAAGCAATAGCTAAAACCCGAAACCCTTCCATATTTAACATGTTGCACTCTTCTCTTAAGTCAGCTAAGAGAAGATGTTCCATATCAAAAATATCTCCATCCAATTCAAAACGGGTACATCTTTTAAAAATTTCTTCCGGAGCCCCTTTTGAAATAATTCGGTGATGGGCCTCCATTTCAACAACCACAGACATAATTCTCCGTGAAAAATCGAATGGGATCTCGTCAAACTTTGCAAATTCTTTTACGGCCAATTTCTGATGCTTTAAAATAGCCTTATCCAAAAGATTTTTAAGCCCTGTCTGATAATAACTATTCATGTAAGCAAGCTTAAGAACCTCTTCATTGGCCTTGCGAACCACATCACAATACCTTTCTAAAACGACCTTATCCAGGGTGAGGGTTCCTGTTTTATCTGTACAAAGAATATCCATGGCCCCCAAATTTTGAATCGCGGAAAGTCTTTTAACAATCACCTTTTTGCGCGACATAAAAATAGCTCCCTTAGAAAGATTAACCGCCACAATCATGGGGAGCATTTCTGGCGTCAGGCCTACAGAAACCGCCAGAGAAAAAAGCAGGGCCTCGGTCAAACTCCCTTTCAAAAGGGCATTAATGCCGAAAATGACTACGACCAAAACCAGCATGAAGCGAATCATGAGCCATACAAATTCATGAATTCCCTTTTCAAAACTGCTGAGAGGATTGACCGCAGCCAACTTTTGCGAAAGCTCGCCAAATTGGGTGAAAGCCCCCGTCTTAATCACTAAGCCCAAAGCAGTCCCACTCACCACACTGGAACCCATAAAGGCAATGTTGGTTAAATCTGCAACAGAATTTGATTGAGAGGAAGAGGGATAGGAAAATTTTTCGATGGGAAAAGATTCACCGGTCAATGAAGCCTGATTAATGAACAAATCCTTACAAGAGATCAGCCTTAAATCAGCCGGGAGCATATCTCCAGCATAAAGATCAACCACATCTCCCGGAACAATTTCCCTCATTTTAACTTCTTTTTTACGCCCATTTCTTAAAATCGTTGCTGTAGCTCTAACCATTTCACTCAACTTTTCTGCTTCTTTACCCGAGCGATACTCCTGGATAAACGAAAGAAAAATACTCATGAGAACCATCAAAAAAACAAGAAAGGCGCTGATCTTTTCCCCAAAAAAATAGGAGAAAAGACCTACAATCACGAGGACAATCACCAAAGGATTAAAAAATTTGGAAAGAATTTGCCATAGAAGCGTTCTCTTTTTCTTTTTTGCAGGCTCATTGTATCCATAAGTTTTCAGCCTCTCCCAAGCCTCAGGCTCCATCAACCCTCCCATCGAAGTATTGAAATGCTCTAACAAGGCTTCAATAGGAGATGAAGCAAAAAAACTTAAAGTCTGCGTTTGAGTCTTATTCGTTTTTGTCATAAGTCATATTCTTTAAGATTTTATTAATCTAAAAACAACCCCAATAAATTCGCAATTCGCAATCCGCAATCCGAAATTTTTTCACCTCCCCCAATCACGGGCATATCGAAAATCGCGATCAATGGTCCGTTGAGATATCTTTGCAATGAGAGGAAGACGACGCTTATATTGAGAATCTCTCATTCGGGAAAAAACTTTTTCCACAAAGGACGGATCAAATTTGGCTTGAGCCAGTTCTTCAGGAGAATATCGTTCATCTACCATGTGATAAAGAAGCTCATCGACCTCACGATAAGTAAAACCCAATTCTTTCTCATCCGTTTGACCGGCCCAAAGATCAGCACTAGGAGGTTTTTTCACAATATGCTCGGGTACTTTTAAATGCTCGGCCAACTGCCATACTTGAGTTTTATAAAGGTCTCCCAAAGGATTAATGGCTGAGGCCATATCCCCATACTGGGTCCCATAGCCTAGCAAAAGCTCCGTCTTATTGCTCGTCCCGATCACCAGAGCCTTAAGCTGATAAGAATAATCATAAAGAATCGACATACGTTCCCTCGACATTTTATTTCCCCTACGTACCTTGGAAATGTCAGGAAACAAATTAAAATAGGGATCGATCATGGGGGTAATTTCAATTTTCTCAAAATGAATTCCAAGCCTCTCAGAAACTTCTTGGGCGTCTCCTGAACTTTTTGGATCCGAACTGGCATAGGGCATGGCCAAACCCCACACATGACGAGGGCCCAGGGCACGAGCCAAAAGAAACGCAACCACGGCAGAATCGACTCCACCCGAAAGGCCTAAAATGGCCCGCTTAAACCCGGTTTTTTGAATTTCTTCCTTGAGGAATTTTTCGAGCATTTCCTCGACCAGGTTTGGATTGATTTTGAGCATATTGATCCCGAATTCTTGAAAGTTCATATAAAACTAAATCGATATTCTCATCCCTGAGAATCGGGCTCATGATACGACTGCGACGAATTTCACCCGAATCTAATTCAACGATTGAAAGGGCTTCGTCAAAATAAGGGGCCTTGACCAAAATCTCTCCCTTGGGACTCACAACCTCTGATCCCCCCCAAAAATTAATTCCCTCCTCAACCCCGCCTCGATTGACATAAATTAAATAAATGCCGTAAAGGCTCGCATAAAATCGATTCATTTCTTCCCACATCTGGGTGCTGTAGAGTTTATCCTGGGCCCCGACCCCACGACCCGGGCTTGATGAAAGAGCCAAAATAAATTTTGCGCCATCCTGAACAGCAATCTGAAGAGAGGTCGGATGCCACAAATCTTCGCAAATCAAAATCCCCGCTCGTCCAAATTGTGTTTCAAAGGAACGAATATATTTCCCCCTAGAGAAATAACGCTGCTCGTCAAACATCCCATAGGTGGGTAAATAGACCTTGCGATGAACATGCAAAACTTTCCCTTTTTCAAGATAAAGGGCGGAATTAAAAAACTCGAACGTATCCGTTTCTTCCACAAATCCAAAACAAATAGAAATTTTTTTTGAAAGTGCGATGAATGTTTTTAATGCCTTTGAGGAAGATTTAAGCGCCACTTCTGAAACCATATCCCTTAAAAAGTATCCTGTGAGACCCAATTCCGGAAAGACAATCAGTTGGGCCTTCTCTCGAATCGCCTTTTTAATTTTCTCTAAGAAAAGTTCTATATTCTGATCCAAATCCCCAAGTCGAGGACAAACTTGCGCCAAGGTAACCCGAAATTTCATACTTTTTTCCCATGTAAAGTTAAATCAGGCATATAAGACTTTTCTCTTTTTAAACATTCAAAGCTTAGATCAGCAGCCACTAAGGTAACATTCTATCCCAAAAATAAAAAAAACAGCTCAAAAAATATTTTATTCATTTCTTTATCTGAACAACATAGGATATAAAAGTAGTCAATGGTCCACAGTCAACAGTCCATAAGAACAATCTCTTTACAACTGTTGATGATGAAGACTATGTAGCCAGATGGGAAAATACAGTTCAAAGTAAAAAAGATATCGCATGAAAATATTACTTACAGGTGGAGCAGGTTATATTGGGAGCGTAACAGCAAAGTTACTGATTGACCATGGACACGAACTAACCATCATTGATGATCTCAGCGAAGGGCATCTAGAGGCCTTAGACCCACGAGCCGCTTTTGTTCAAGGAGATTTGGGAAATGCAGATGTTCTTCACAAGGCTTTCTCTAAAGACCCTTTCGATGCTGTGATGCATTTTGCGGGTTCCTGCCTTGTTCCTGAGTCCGTTGAACATCCCTCACTCTATTACCATAACAATGTGGTGAATGGCCTGCTCCTTTTAGAAACCATGAGAGAAAATGGAGTCCCTAAAATTATTTTTTCCTCTTCCTGTGCGGTTTATGGAGAACCTGAAAAAACACCCATCACCGAAATGACACCTCAAAAACCAACCCATCCTTATGGAGAGACAAAGTTCGCTTTTGAAAAAGCATTAAAATGGTATGCTAAAGCCTATGAAATAACAGCCATTCTTCTTCGCTACTTTAATGCAGCAGGGGCAACCGATCACCTGGGAGAAGATCACGCCACAGAAACACATCTAATCCCTAATGTCCTTAAAGCAGCCTTGAATGAACTTCCTTATGTCAATATTTATGGAACAGATTATCCAACACCCGATGGAACCTGCATTAGGGATTATGTTCATGTTTTAGATATTGCCCAAGCCCATATACTCGCCCTTGAACTAGAAGAATCCGAAAGCTTCAACTTAGGGAATGGAAGCGGATATTCTGTCCGACAAGTGATTCAAACAGCTGAAAAAGTGTGTGAAATGAAAATTCCAGTCAAAGAATGTAATCGCCGAATAGGAGATCCTCCCATTCTTGTCGCCAGCTCCCAAAAAATTCAACAGGTTCTAGGATGGATTCCGAAGCATCCCTCCTTAGAAGAAATTATGCGAAGCGCCTGGCGATGGACCCAAAAACATCCCAAGGGCTATGCGTCAACCAACGATAAAAATCCAAAAATCAAACATCAAAAATCAAAATTACAATGTAAAACTTAAAATGTTTCCCTTGCAATAGCATTAGAAATTTTGGATTTTAATATGTCATTTTGATTTTTGAATTTTGAATTTTAAATTAACAATGAAAACTGCCCCTCAGTAGCCAGAGACAGGTAAAAATATGCAAATAGAAATCAAGCCCCTTTCAACAATCGATGCAGTGATCGAAATCCCAGGCTCAAAAAGCTACACGAATAGGGCACTTCTCGTCGCAAGCCTGGCTAATGGAATCAGTTACCTGGAAGGATCCCTTCTTTCTGAAGACACGAATCTTATGATCAAGGCCCTTCAGCAAGTTGGAATTCCAATAACAGCGCAAGGTAATCATCTAACCGTGATGGGCAGGTCCGGTCGTATGGGATTAATGAAAGATCCTATATTTTGTGGAAATTCAGGAACAACTTTAAGATTTTTGGCAAGTTTTCTTGCCTTGGGTCACGGCTCCTATACCTTGGATGGAAATCCCCGAATGCGCCAACGCCCTGTCGGAGATCTTATTCAATCCATGAAAAAACTGGGCATCAAAGTGAGAGGGTCGTTAGAAGAAAACTACCCTCCCCTCGTCATTGAAGCAAATGGAATAGAGGGGGGTAAAACCACCTTAAAAGGAGAAAACTCAAGCCAGTATCTTTCAAGCCTCTTGATGAGCGCTCCTTATGCAAAGCATCCTGTCGAAATTAAAATAGAAGGAGATCTCGTCTCAAAACCCTATGTCGATATGACTCTCGATGTAATGAAGGCCTTTGGAGTAGAAGTTATTCATGACAACTATAAAAGATTTCGTATCCATACGCCCCAAAAATACAAACCCACCTATTATACAATCGAATCGGATGCTTCAAATGCCTCTTACTTTTTTGCAGCAGCCGCGATTACCCATGGAAAAGTCCGAATTAACCACCTTTCTTCAAAAACTCTGCAGGGGGATATTCGCTTTTTAGATCTGCTTCAACAAATGGGTTGTACAATTCGAAAAGGAACAGATTGGGTAGAAGTGATTGGCCACCCTCTCCATGCGATCGAAGCAGACCTTAAAGACATCCCTGACATGGTACAAACCCTTGCTATTGTGGCTCTCTTTGCAAAAGGGCATACACGAATTAAAAATATCGCCCATTTAAAAATCAAAGAAACGGATCGAATCAAGGATCTTGCAACTGAGCTCAAGAAAACAGGGGCTGATGTTGAGTTTGGAAACGATAATATCGCTATTTCTGCTGAACACCTTCAACCCGGGGTCATTGAAACTTATAATGACCATCGAATGGCCATGAGTTTTGCAGTTGCAGGGCTTAAAATAAGTGGGGTTAAAATTGAAAACGCCGAATGCGTGAAGAAGTCATTTCCCTCTTTTTGGGATCAATTCAAAACCCTATATCCGCCGGGCTGATTCGCCATTTTAAGACCAATCTTCCACAACTTATCCACAGCTTATCCACACCCACTTGAATTTGATTTGTATAACCCCTTCATCTCTAGTGCTTAAAAATTATTTCATGCTCAATCTCAAGATCAAAAAATGAAAGACTCTTTAATAACTTCATAAAAATTACTTTGTTCTGAAACGCATATTCTAAACTGAAACATCAAAATAAATTTGAACCGTTTCAAAGGAGTAAATTCTTTGAATCTTTAAATATTTCTCTTCAGTAAAAAAATGATTTAATTTTTTTCTTTTCAAAAAAATTTTTAGTTTTTAAAAATAAAAAGGCCCCGCTCTTAATCATAAAAATTCACATTTCCAAGTCGCTTGCTTATTTTTAAACAAAAATAAAATTCTTAATGAAAATAAAATTCTAATAACATATAAATCATAACTTACATAATCACAATAACTTACAACTAAATATTTTTTAATAAAATTCTTAAGATAAATTCTTGCTCATCTATTTTTCTTTAAGAAAAAAATCATTCAAATATCTTTTCACCTTCTCATAAAGCAATTCGTTATCAAAATTTAGCTTTCATAAAGAGAAAATCTTAATCTCTCCGATTAAAATTTAAAATCGATCGCTTAAAAAAACTCATGATAAAAAATATCTCTGTCGTTTTAAATAGAGTCATCTTCGTTAGTCAAAACTAAAATTTTTTTCACTTTGAGGATTGAATCAACCATGATTAATATATGCGTAAGAGTTTTTGCGGGAATGTGTAGCTCATAAATCGTCAATCGGATTACATGAAGATTCTCTAATACTGACAGTCTTCTCAATCCTTAGTTGAGTGGTTATCCACATGATCAGATTTGTCCTTATTGTTCCAACCATTATCCTTACCTTAATAGCCTCTCTTTATTTTGCGTTCAAAGACCGCACTAAAGTTTTTTGGAGGCTTTTGGGGTCTTTTATTTCTGTATTTACCCTGCCTACAATCAGTTTCATTCATTTCTATCTAATCTATCTAAAAAAAATAGAAATGGAATGGATTTTATTAATTTTGTCTATGATTTGGCTAACATTTCTAATGGTTTTAGGACTTTGCGTCATGTACGGATCCAAGAGAATTCATTTTTGGGGGCGTGAATTGATTTTTTTGACCATCGGCGGGGTATTCATTCTATTAATTTGTTTCATTATTTAAAAACATAACTATTTCTAATACAATTACTTATAAAAATTTGTGAAATTTTGCATTTGTAGTTATGAATTTTCATCAATATAACTGATGAAAATTCAATATTTATGGGAATGGATTTGGAAAGGGGGCTATCCTGAGCTTCATGCGAAAGGTCTTAAGCCTGAAAGATTTTATGCGGATTATCTTGTAACCTATCTTGAAAGAGATATCCGACAAATCATTCAAGTCAAAAACCTCAGAGATTTCGACCGTTTTCTAAGACTTTGTGCCACAAGAACTGGACAACTCATTTCTTATAGCACCCTGGCAAGCGATATCGGCATAAGCCCAAATACGATTAAGAGCTGGATAGGTCTTTTAGAGGCATCCCATGTTATTTATCTCTTAGAACCCTATTATGAGAATTTAGGTAAGAGAATTGTCAAAACACCTAAAATTTATTTTTTGGATACAGGATTGGCCTCGTTTCTGGCAGGATTTCAAAATCCTATTGATCTCATGAAAAGTCCGCTTCAAGGAGCTTTCTTTGAAACCCATGTCTTGGGACAGATGATTCGTCATCTCCAGAATAGAGGAAAAACTCCTGCCCTTTATTTTTATAGGGATCATGCAGGTTGTGAAATCGATTTTGTTATTCCACAAGGAAATGCCCTCAAGCTTATAGAAGCAAAATGCGCTTCTATTCTTCCAACCCAGATCAAAAATTTTCAGGAAATCACACAACGTGTTGGAAAGGAAAGGATCATCTCCCAAATCGTTGTCTCAACTTTACGAGACTTTAGAGAAATTGGACCCTCGATGTATTTGGATAATAGTATTGAATTGAAAAGCATTGTTTCTTGACACTATTTCCGATACAACTCTTTAGGTTACAACTTGTTAGTGATTTTTGACTAATTTTAATTTTCTTTTTGACTTTTTCCCACTTGGACGGGTCTTTATAATTGACATGCAGAAGGCTTGAATTCTGAGAAGCTATCAAAACGAAAGGGGAAAATTTATGCGTAAGCTAAGATTGACCGTTTGTTTCATGTTTGTGGTGTCGTTGGTATTTTCCCATGGCATCTCTTTTGCCGGAAAGGGAAATACCTCGCAAAAGATACACAGTATCGTGAAGAGCCTCTTCTCTGAAGAGAAGCATCCCGATGATACAAGTTTTAAAAATATCTGCGGAAATCCACTTTTTTTAAAATTAACCAAGGATCTTTCCCAAGAGGAATTAGGTCTTCTTGCGAATGAAATCATCCGTCATTCTGCTATGAGCGAGTCAAGCCCATTACAGTATCAAACCAAATTAAGCGATGGATCTATAGGCAACTTCGTCATTTACTATACCACAGAGGGAACACATGCGGTTAAGAACCCAGAAGTGGATACGGGTACTAAACTTGTCCTTCCAGATTCCAAAAATCCGGATTCTGACCCCACTTTAGCTTATTGGAAAATGAAAGACGGAGATGGAATTTATGATGTAGACAATGCACCAGATTATGTCGAAAAAATAGGCATCTATCTTGAATATTCATTGGCCAAGCTTCTACAGTACGGGTTTAACGAGGGTGTTAAACCATCGTGGGTTGGAAACATTTACATTGCCAATTTGGGCACCAGCAATGGGGTATCGTATGCTCCCTACACTCCTATGATCGGTGGAAGTACTTGGTTTAATCATTCACTCAGTTCGATGAAAACGATCCCTCATGAGCTTTTTCATCAGTTTCAGTATGCGTATACACCCAATCCCTATTCCCCTACGACCCTTGACCAGGAAGATTGGATTGATGAGGGAACCGCTCGATGGACAGAGGATCTTGTTTTAGATAGCTTGAATGATTACGCAGCCTCTGCGAATGTTTACCTGGAATGGGATACAAATATAGACATTCGTGATATCGATTATGAATCCGTGCTATTTTGGAAGTATCTCACGGAGCAATTCGGCCAAGTCAAAGAGGAACCTCAAATCGGCGTGGATCTCATGCTGGATCTTTGGAAGAATTGGTCCTCTTTGGAAGGAATAGAAGGAATTAACCATACTTTATCAACCTATGGAACGGATTTTGATCAGGTTTTTACGGATTTTTTTGTCTATGCGAACTATTTAAAGAAATTCGATAAGGAAGATGAGAATCAGCAAAAATATGATTATCTTGAAGATGAGCTGTATGACGATGTCAAAATTACAAATGCTGAAAATGACGTTCTCTATTTGAATGAATCTCTTTTGATTATGGACCAGAGCGTCCCTTCTTATGGGGCTCAATACTATCGGGTTATTCCTGAAGAAGGGGTAAAAGCCGTTCATATTTTGATCGACGGAGATGCGGATTTCAGCGCCCCTCGATATCGAATCGTTGCCATTCATGCAAATGGAGAGAATCTGGACTTCTATAACTCTGACAGCAATGACTTTGAAACGACTATTCCTAACGAGGAGGGAGACCTTACTGAAATTGGTGTTATGGTCTCGTCCGTCACAGACAGTAAAGAAACAAAAAATGGGAGCTACGACTTAATCGTTTACGATGAGAACGCCCCCATTGTTGCAAACTTCGAAGCGGGAAAGCAGGTGGGATACCCCCCCTTCACTGCTCACTTTTATGATGAAAGTATTTCTAAAGAACCGATTGCCTCCTGGGCATGGGACTTCGACTTTGACGGGGTGACAGATTCTACAGAACAAAATCCAACACAGACCTACACACGAGATGGAAGTTACAGCGTTTCATTAGATGTAACAGATGAAAGTACGCCCCAACCCTATGAAGACACGGTGATCAGGCCTTTCTATATTGGGGTGGGCGACATTGCGAGTGAGTATAATGGGTCTTTTGGTGGACTCTGGGGCGATTATGATGGGGATGGGTATTTGGATTTATTTGTTTATAACAGAAATTTTGGACAGACCGGGAATTTTAATGATTACCTATACCATAACAATGGGAATGGAACATTCACAAAGATTATAAAAGGTCCCGTTGTTAACGATAAAGTAGATTCCCATGGAGGAGCTTGGGCCGATTATGACAATGATGGAGATCTTGATTTATTCGTAACGACATACGATTCTTTTTCTCCCAATCTTCTCTATCAGAATCAAGGAAAGGGTACTTTTACTAAAGTCAAAGGAACCGTTGTGAGCTATACAGGTTCTTCTTTAACCCCCAATTGGGTTGACTATGACAATGACGGTTATTTGGACTTGTTTGTTGGTAACGCTGGCGAAAGTGATCTTCTTTATCATAACAACGGAAATGGAACATTTACCCAAGTTACCCAGGGAGAATTAGTGAACGATGCGGCAGTAACTGAGGATTCTTCTTGGTCTGATTATGATTTGGATGGGGATATGGATGTGTGTGTAGCCTATGATACCAAAGTATATTTATTTAATAATCAAGGTGACGGCTCTTTCAAAAAGATTGCTTTATCCCAACCATTTAATACGAGGGATATTGCTTGGGGGGATTATGATAATGATGGGGACCCAGATCTTTTATTGATTAATATTTTATCAGTCCCTCAACTTTTTCAAAATTTGGGAGATGGGAGCTTTACTGAAATTCAAGCTTCGTCGGATTACCCCATGCTTCAAGAATACGCATACAGTTATTACCAACATAAAAAGGGAGGCTGGATCGATTATGATCATGATGGAGATTTAGACTTGTTTATTGCCAATCTCGATGAAACGGATTTCTTATATGCCAACGATGGAGACGGCACATTCACAAAAATCACTGATGACTCCTTA
>JACOUC010000061.1 GCA_016178055.1 Chlamydiota bacterium
CCATCAATCACGATATCAAGTCCCGTGTCACTTATTCTGTCATCATTCCTAAACTCAATCCCGATCAAATCTCTGATTTTATCTTGCGAGAGCTCGATTGCGTTAAACTCGGTCATCATACCTTCTGTGAGGATGCCCTCTGTCTTATCGCCAGGGCCAGCGAGGGTTTCCTTCGCCTCGCTCGTAATCTCTCCCTTTCTTCTCTCATCGAAGCCGTCCGTGACCGAAAAAAACAGGTCGATCTGGAGATCGTTAATCGCGTCCTCATTCAACCCCATTGGAGAAGCTCCCGGGATCTAGCCTAATCAGTCCTCTTTTTTCTTTGTTCCTTTTCTTTTTGTTCTTTGCTCTTACGGTTGGAATGATGACTTGGCTTTTTAAGTCATCATTCCAACCCCCCGCAGGTTGTGTCTCCTCGTTAGATCCCAAAAAATATCACAATGTCATACGCTCAATCGGCCCTATCATCATATCTGCCTTCTCCAAAACTTTTAGCAATTCGGCAAACTCCTCGTTTTACCCCCTCTTTCAAGACCATGACAATTTGGCTCGTTTACGATGTCAATTAAACAAAGCACAGTTAGAAATAATCCTGGTTATTTTTCTGGCCGGTACGAAGAACTTCGCACATGGAGAAAATCCCATCCGAAATATCAAAGTCAGTGGCGGGCTAAAAGACGTGAGATACAAGACAAGATAGCTGATGTAACGAACGTGAAGGCAATACGTTTAATGATACCGGTAAAACTCATACAAGGTGAGATACAAGACGAGATCCGACTTGTACGCCAATGTGGATGCGGGACGTGGGTGGCTGGGAGCATGAGCGAGATACAAGACGAGATGGCGGGTTAATGAGGGATCTTGTACGCTTGGGATCATGATGAGGCAGGCAAGAAGTTATTCGATCGTGGATCACAAGCTTTTGCATGGCGGGTATCTAGCCCGATTGAGCCATCGAGCTTTGGCCCTATATCTATTCCTTGTGGTGGCGGGAAACAGAGAAGGTCGGAGTTTTTACTCTCCTCGCTCAATGATGGAGATCCTGCGCTTAGATTCTGTAGGTTTTTCCCAAGCGCTTAAGGAACTTATTGAATGTCATTTAATCGAATACCGCATCCCCAACTTTTGGGTCAAAACTTTATTGGAGCCTGCTCATGGAAGAAATCATTCAGAAGATCAAATACCTCAAAGAGGTTCAAAACCTTTCGTTCCGCCAGATCGAGAGTCAAACAGGCATTTCTCGAAAGAGATGTTCGAAGATCTATTGCGGAATATTGGGAGAGAAAAGGAGTAAAAATTCTCTGCTGGATCCGTATCGGAGTCTTATTGCGCATTGGTTTAGCGAGTATCCAAGGCTTAAAGCTATTCAGGTTTTTGAACGATTAAGAGAAAGGGGAATAAACGTGAGCTATATGCGAGTGGTGCAATATACTCAAGGATTTAGAAAGAATAAGTCCAAGCTCTATTGGCCTTTAGAATTTCTACCCGGGGAAGAAGCCCAAGTGGATTGGTTCTTTGTAAATCACCCCAAACTTGGGAAACTCTCCGGCTTTGCTTTGATTTTGTCTTATTCCAGGTATCTCTTCGCACATCTATTCCAACGGCATTCCTTTGAATTTTTTATTGAAGGACACCTCATGGCGTTCCAATCCTTTGAGGGATATCCCAGGGCCTTTCGTTACGATAACTTAAAATCCGTCGTCTTGAAGAGAGATCCACTTAAACTTAATCCCAACTTCCTGGATTTCGCTCGCCATTATGGCTTTGAGATTCGCTTGTGTAACGTTGCTGCTGGCAATGAAAAGGGCAGGGTCGAACGCGTCATTCGATCTTTACGGGATACCTTCTTCAATACCGCCAACGATTTGAATACGCTTCAAGCCCTGAACCTTGCTCTTCATGAATGGGTGTTTAAGAAAAACCAAACCGTCCACCGCTCCACAAATCAAATGCCTGAAGCGCTTAAAAGTAAGGAAAATTTGAAGCCTCTGCCCCAAATCCCTTGGCCCAATCTCGTGATTCATCCCCCTAAACAAACAACCAAAACAGGGTTCTTGATCTTTGATGCCAACCGGTATTCCGTCCCGGATTATTTGTGCGGACATGCTCTTTCTTTGAGAACTTTTGTGGATCATATCGAAATCTACGATTCAAAATCAAAACTTTTGATCAATTTGATTGGTTGTTCAACCCCAAAGCCCCAAAACAAGACATCTTCGAGTTTCGTTCCTCAGATTGGATCACTCAAGGTGCCAATCTTGTTCTGGTCGGTGATGCCGGAATTGGAAAGTCCCATATTGCCAAGGCCCTTTGTTATGACGCAATCTTGAAAGGATATTCCACTTATTTTATCACGACCTTTGATTTGGTCTCCAAAGTCAAAAAGGCCGTTCATCCCTCTAATAAAATCGATTATTACGCGAAAATCATCAAAGTCCTATGTCTTGATGAATTAGGTTATGTCTTCCACCCCAAAGAAGATACCGACCTTATCTTCCAAATTATTTCAAAACGTTCGGAGTCTCTTCCCACCATCGTCACCACCAACCTGGCTCCGAAGAACTGGGGATCCATCTTCTCAGGGCCTGCGGCCTCGGCCATCCTGGATCGTTTGAGCTACAACGGTAAGTTCTTTACTTGGGAAGGGAGGTCCTATCGATTGGCTAAAATACGAAAGTAGAATCTTCTTGCATCAACACCGTATCACTCCCTCACAGCTCTGACTTTCAAAAGTCAGTCCAACACCTCTTTCTGCCCGCCCTGGGCCACCCCATTATTATTTCTGGGTCACTTTAAATTATTCCCTACACCCTCGGTTAGCAGCTCTTGATACATTTCCAAGGCAGCCCAAAATCAACACAACTGGCCCCAAACAGCAAATCGAGGTTGTCAATGCCAACAGAATTCTCAAGCCTTTTGCTTTCATCTAAAAAATCCTCGCCTGTCGAAAATCTCTTCTTTCTACTTGATCCTGTTCTCAAATTTTTTTCCAGATTCGAGATGAGAGCCCCCTGACAGCTAGATAGTTGGTAGGCTGGAGGGTTATCCCACCAGCCTACCAACTAACGGTTTATGAACCCAATGTAAAATTATGGGAAAGTGGTTTCGTGAAAAGGAGGGGCCGATGAGCTGCCCATTGTGCAAGGGAAAAATGGTGGAAGGGAAAACAACTCTTCCTTACGAGGATAACGAGAAAATGATCGTCATCAAGGATGTCCCAGCTCTTGTTTGCGAACAGTGCGGAGATAGCTTTATTGAAATGCCCGATTGCTCGTCAAGTAGAAATAATGCTCTCTCAGGCAAAACAAGATGGGCTAACCCTTGGTTTTGTCAGTTACCGCCAAGCTGCTTAATACTGTTTTTCCGCTCCTACTTTTTTCTATAATCCCCTCTTGCTACCTACTTCAAGGGACAATACGAAGCAAAATCTTTTGGATTTGAATGATGCATACACACCCCCCTCCCCTTGAGCTTAAAGTTTTACAAACTCACACAATCCCATTTTGGGGGTGACAGACCCTTTAGGATAAAAACATGATTTAGATCAGGTTGACTTTTATTTCGAATTTTCTCCAGGTAAATTGCCCGTACTCATTAGTAATTCAAATTGGGCCTTGTTGTATTCTGTAATGACATTCAAATAGTCTAATCGGGCCCGGGTTAGGCTTTCTTCGGCTTGAATCACTTCTAACGGAAGTCCGAGTCCTGCCACTTGTCTTTCTTCATTTAAGGCGAGAGACTCCTGGGCGTCTTTGACGCCTTGCTCAGCGATTTTCATCTGTTCTTCTAACGATTGAGATTGATCATAGAAAGACTTCACTTCATGCCCTATTTTTTTCAATACTTGATCCAGTTTTATTTCGGCTGCTCGAGCTTGGGCCGAGAGAAGTTTGCTTCTCCCCATATCTAATAATCCACCCGGACCGATTTTCCATTGAATCATGGCTTGATCAATTTCTTGATCCTCCCAATGACTCGGAACGGAACCAAAACCACCCCAACTCGTTTCCAAATTAATCTCCGGAATCAGAGGCCCCCAGGTCGCTCCCTTTTTTTCATACAGGGTTGCCTGAAGTTTTTCTTTGGCCTCTTCAACTTCTGGCCGCGATTGATGCGCCAGCTTTAAAAGTTTCTCTAAATCTTTTTCAGACACCATTTGAACAGGAATCATTTTTTCTTGAGCCGAATAAAGTTCCACCCGTGGATCTAAATTGAGAAGCAAGATTAATTGATTGGAAGTCTGCTTCAGGGCATTCTGAGCCTTCAACCACTCCAGTTGATTGTGACCCCACTGGGCCTTTACCCTCAGGAGATCTCCTTGAAAACCTCGGCCGTTTGTTACAAGAGCCTCGGTCTCTCTTAATAGTTTTTCTGAAATCTCGACTGAAAGTTTAAGCGTCTGAGCCATTTGATCCTCTTTGACAAGATCAAAATAGGCCTTTGCCGTCTTTAACAAAACCTCTCGTGAAGTTCCTTCAAGGAAAAATTGCGCAGCCTCATATTTCTTTTTCGCAGAAAGGGCTGAAAAGATGGCGTCTCCAAGGGGCCATTTCAAGTTCAGCGCAGCTCCTGCGAAACTATTTTGTTTTTCAACGTTAACAAAATTTCCCTCTGTTCCCTGAGTGAGCCCCTCCAAACGCCAAAAGCGAAATCCAGGACTTAAAACAGGTAAAAAACGCTCCGAGGCCAAAATCGCCTGAGCCTGAGCTTCGTCCAGGGCCGCCCTTGAGGCCGCAATATCCAAGGGACGATTCGTCGCAAGACGCAGGCAAGTATCCAGGTCAATGGGATATCGCGTTTGGCCGTTTGCTGGCTCAAAATCTGATTGTGTATCGGCATCACCGCTTTTTCCCGACACTTGATCATTCGTTTCAGGAACAAGTGACGTTGCCGTACAACCCATCAGAAATGATGCAAAGAAAATAAGCTTGGCCAGTTTTTTTATAAATAAATCCTCCTTCATTTTGATTTTTGCATTTTGATTTTTGATATTTTTCATTTTTGCCCCCTTTTTGTAACCCGCACTAAATCGCCATTAGAAATCAAATTCCTTCCGGAAATAACAACTTCATCCTGATCGCCCAGGCCTTCTGAAACTTCAATCTCAATCCCATTATCAAAACCAGTTTTGATGGGAATTTTTTTCGCTATTCCCTCTTTCACAACAAAGGTGAACATCTTATCTCCCTCTACCAAGAGGGCGGCCGCAGGAAGGGTCAAAACCTGAGCATGTTTTTCAAGTTCAAGCGTCACCCTCGCATACATCCCAGGTCTGATTTTTGGAGGGTCATTCTTAACCCAGATTTTGCAATAGACGCGTGAACCGAGACGCAAGAGCTTGAGCCAGATTGGCCTGAAGAAAACGGAGGCATGCAAAAATTTGCCTGTCGAGTATTTCTGAAGGTCAAGATGGCCAAGATCTTGCGTCGAATTCCGCGGCCTATTGCAAATTCTGGGTTTACACCTTGCTCCCTATTTTCACAAAAGGAACATCCACTTGGGCAATATCGATCCGAACCCTTAAAAGATCCACTTTCATCAGATGAAGCATCTTTGTCGAGCCCGATTGAACAAAGTCTCCCTTATCCACCCAACGGTCCATCAGAACTCCATCAAAGGGGGCCTTAATCGTAGAAAAATTGACAAGCTCTTGAGTCTTCTCCATCGTTGCCTTTAACACAGGATAACGTCCCTTCGTCACTTTCAATTCCGCTCGAGCCATCTCGTACTTTCCTTTCAGCTCATCGACTTGATTCTGAGAAATGAGATTCGGACTTTTTTTAATCAACTCTGCAGCCCTTTCATACTGCGCTCTTTTCCAAGTCCAGTCCGCCTTGGCCTTTTTGATTTCGAGGGGAGCCAGGCCGAGCGCGGCTTTCTGGGCTTCAAACTCCTTCATCAATTCAGGAATTTGAATTTGAGCCAAGACCTGTCCCTCCTTCACCCAAGAGCCGCGATCGACCTCCAAACGGTCGAGATAGCCACTGACATGGCCATAAATGATGACCTCTTGATCCGCCACCACATCTCCAGGAAGAACCAAAATACGACTCATGTCTTTCTTGAGGGGAATTTGCACCTCAACATGAGGTCGTTTTTCCAACTCCGAGGAAACATGATTTTTATCTTTTGAAATCAAAACCTTGATCAAGCCGACACCGACGATCAAAACAAAAAGAACAGCCAAAATAACAATGATTTTACGCATGATTTGCCTCTCTCTTTTTGAACATGGAATATAAAATCGGTAGAATATACGCAGATAAAACGGTCGATGAAAAGACACCGCCAATCACGGCTCGAGCCAGGGGAATATTGGCTCCCCCCGCAATGGCCATAGGGACAAGCCCCAACATCGTCGCCAGTGAAGTCATGAGAATCGGCCTCAAGCGAAGTTTTGAGGCTTGAAGAATGGCGTCATGGACCGTGGCTCCATCCACTAAAAGACGATTCGCAAAATCAACTCTTAAAACCGAAGAGGAAACTTCAATTCCGATGGCCATGATCATCCCCATCAGAGATTGAATGTTGATATGTATCCCCGTTAAAAACAACATCCACAAGACGCCCATGATCCCCAAGGGAACAGCAGACATCACAAGCAAAGGATCTTTCATCGAGCGGAATTGAACCACCATGACGAGATACACAAGCAAAATGGCAAGAATCAATCCAAAGCCTAAATCTCCAAATGAATCCTTCATGCTTTTAACCTCTCCTCGGCTAATCAAACGATAGCCTGAAGGAAGCCTTCCCTCTTTTTCAATTGCGCCCATCACGGTTTCTACCTCTTTGGAAACACTGCCCAAATCCCGCCCTTCTACATCGGCATAAACATCAATCACGCGATTGATGTTATAATGCGTCACCTCTGAAGAAGCAGAGGAGCGCTTTAGATGGACGAGATTGCGCAAGAGAACAGGCTCTCGTTGATGGGGTCCTGTAATCGGAACATTGAGAAGCGTTTCCAAATCCTTGAAATCCTTTTCAGGATATTGGGCGCCTATCCAATAATGGTTTCCGTTTTTCTCATCAATCCAGAAGGATTTTGAAAAACTAATCGATGAATTAAATGCCGTCACGACATTTTTCACCACATCGTCTGGAGAAAGTCCCAGTTCAGCCGTCTTACGCCGATCAATCTCAATTTTAAATTGAGGATAGTCCAGCCGCTCCTGAATCCGAACATCCACGGTCCCTCGAATTTTTTTAATGCGTTTTTTGAGTTCCTCTGCGATCCCGTAAGAAACATGCAAATCATTTCCCTGAACTTGAATATTAATCGGGGCCGACATCCCAAAATTAAGCGCAGAGCGAAGCATGCTATTAGGTTCGAAGGTAAATTCAATTCCGGGATAGTGATCCGTTAGGACTTGGCGCAATTTCTTCATGTAGACTCGGTCGCTCATGGGCCGATGATCAGAAAGTTGAACCAGCATAAAGGCATCCTGCGGCCCAGAATTGGGCGTATAGGCTGCGGGCCAGTCATTTAAAACCCCAATATTGGTAATGAGTTTACGCAGATTTTTTGGGCCGATCTCTTCTCGCACCGTCTCCTCGACCTGAGCAAGAATTCGCTCCATTTCATTGACCTGAGTCCCGGAATTAGCCCTGACCCGAAGGGTCAACTGTCCTGAATCCACTTGAGGAAATAATTCTGTACCCACGAAAAAAATTAAAACGAGCGATGCAAAAAAGGCCACCGCAACAAGGGCCAGTGCCTTTAGCCGAAAAGAAGACAGGACTCCCTCAAGAGACCGCATGTAAATGGCTTGAAGTTTTTCAAACGCATGAGCAAGCCTGCCTGCAATACCTCGCTCTTCTTGAGCATGCAACAATTTTTTGAAAAATCTCGCCGCACAGGCGGGGACAAGGGTCATCGCCATCACATAGGAAGCGGCCATGGCCAGCATCACCGCTAAAGCCAAAGGGGTAAACAAATATTTACCAATCCCCGTCAAAAAAATCACAGGAAAAAAAACAATGCAAACCGTCATCACAATAATCAAAACGGGCTTCGCAACTTCCAGGGCCGCATCCTGGGCCGCAATCGAAGGCTCCTTCCCCATTTTCAAATGCCGCTCTGTATTTTCGAGCACCACAATGGACTGATCGATGAGAAGACCGATGGAAATGGCCAATCCTCCAAGTGTCATAGCATCCACAGAATTCCCTGTAAAATAAAGACCGATTAATGCCGCTAGAATGGAGAGCGGCAAAGAAAGAAGAATAATCCAGGTCGAACGAAAACTTCTCAAAAAAAGTAAAATCATTATTGCGGCAAGCATTGTGCCTATGAGGCCTTCATGGACCAGATTTCGAATCGATTGGCGAACAAAAGTGGATTGATCGAAAACAACTTCGAGATCGACTCCCTTGGGCAATCTTGCATTCAATTCAGGAATCGCCTTACGCACCCCATCTACCACCTTCAGCGTATTGGCGCCGGGCTGGCGGTAAATCGGAACATACAGTTGTCTTTTCCCATCCACGCGAACAATATTAGACTGGAGTTCTGCACTGTCCTGGGCACGGCCAATGTCTTTCAGGAGGACAGGGGCTCGACCGTCTAACTTGATCGGAAATTCATTCAGGCCCGAGGCTTGAGGCACCATCGCATTCGATTCAATCTGATATTCGATGGGCCCCATCCGAGCACTCCCCGTAGGAATGAACACATTAAATTCGTGAATGGCATTGACCACATCCATGGGCGACAATCCCCTCGCCTGAAGTTTTTCTCGATCCACATAGGCTAAGATGCGGCGCAATTTTCCGCCATAGACCGCAGGGGCAATCACTCCAGGAATAGACTGCAGGCGATTGCGAAGCTGAAAATACGCAATGTCATAAAGTTGAGTCTCATTATAAATATCGCTTTTCACACTCATCAAACAAAGGGGAATCGAGGCCGTTGGATCGAAGGGCATCACCATTGGAGGAATGGTTCCCGGCGGAAGATAATAAAGATCGCTCATGGCATACGACGTCACCTGGGTCATCGCCAAATTGGGATCAATCCCCTCCCGAAAAAAATCTTTTACAATGCTCACCCCCAACATGGACTTGGCTTCTTGATGTTCAATTCCAACCGACTGTCCTGTCCAACGCTGCAATCGAGTAGAGATATCCCGCTCAATGGTTTCAGCCGGCATTCCAGGATAAAATGTCACAATCTGAACCGCAGGTGTCTTAAACTGTGGCAAAAGATCCGTCGGAATGCGGCCCATCACGGTCAGGCCCAAAACAAAAATGGCGATTCCCATCACAATCACGCCATAAGGATTTCTTAAAGAATTTCGAATTAAAAACATATATTCTCTCCTGTGTGGTTATTTGAAGCGCTTTCACCTGAAAATAGTCTTTAGTCATTCTTATACAATGACTCATGATAGCTTGTAGTCGCCCGATTTATCGGGCAGTCCATGCAACGGCCCCATAAATGGGGCGACTACAAGAGCGATTTTCATCCCCCTTTGTGTCGACCTCAGTCGGCATGAATGTTTCATAACAAGAGAAGGCCACGTGGGGTAGAAACACTTATAACTCCTTATGAAACCACTCTAATAAATTCGAAAAATGAGAAATAAAAGACTTACAAGAATAGAAGAATCCAGGCAAAGAAAGGACGCTGCCTGAATTTCAAATCAGGAGAGAAGAATGAAGAATAAACAAATGAAAATAGCTGGAAAAAATTTTTGGAGGAGACCGCTCGTTACTTTTCCAATTATTTCTTAAGTACTCAAAAAGATGTACCGCTTCTTTAAATGAGGGAAATATTCTTTTATACTTTTCAAGAGCCGTATTATTTTTTAAAACAATGGCCTTTTCAATGGGAGAATGTGACGGATCGCAATGAGGATGTCCAACCGAGCATAAGGCAGGAACAATTGCCCTAACCTGTTTCCTCCCTGGCTCTGGACAATGAAAATCCACATACCCTACCAGGGAATAGAGAATCACTATTCCCCCAAGAAAACCTATCATGAATTTCTTCATTTTAGAATGGGTATCCATAACACTCCCAATACACGAAAGTCTACTTCCCTTTCATTTTTATATCCAGTTCTATTTTCCTTTTTTATTTTCCTTTAGACGGCCCGTGTCGAATGGTACCATCACCTTGTTACAAAACAGTCTTTTTCAAAATGAAGAGAGTCTATTTCATTGAGGCGTAATTGAAAAAAGGATTAAAGCTTATTTTGGCAGCACTTTTTTTTGCATCTGAAGATCCTCGTCACCTGAATGCGAGAGAAGGATCCAACTTAGAACTGCATTACCTGATTTTCTATGATGATGCCTGGAATGATTTAAGCGAAAAGACAATTAAATCTGGAAACGAAATCACCCTTCAAATGAAATACACCCGTAAAGGTTTCCCAAAAAAATCCAAAACGCGCCTTAAAATTGAGATTTTTGATGCCCAGGGAAATATTGTATTGCAAGATCAAGAAATGCGACCTCAGATGGAAGGGACAAGAAGAGACCGTTACGCCTTTACAATCCCAAAAGGTTCATCCGGTCATTATTTAATCAGTACCACCCTTCAAGTATTCCAAAAGAGGCATGTCCTGGCCAAAATCTCCAGAACCATCCCCTTTGATGTTGTCAAATGATCCTTTCTTGCCCTCATCCCTCATACAAACTTCCCAGATCCGAATGGCATGTGACACAATCCATCTCCTCAGGTTCTATACCCAAATCCACAGGATGTTTGAATTTTTTCGCCTTACCCATGGGTTTATTTTCAGAGCCTGGCCCTTGAGATAAGATCTGATGGCAAGACGAACAATTTTTATCGATGGTCTTTCCTTCTTTTGTTTTTAGGTCTTCATTGCCATGACAGCGAAAACAGCTTTGATGCTCCATGTGACCGATGTTATCCGGATGCGAATCCCAACGGACCTTCATTTCAGGAAATTGGGTATTGCGAAAAATATTTTGAATTTCTGATATAGAAGCCTCTACCCTGTCATTCTCTTTATTCCAAATGTCTGGATATTCCGTTTGATAAAAGTTAGAAATTTTATCATGAATGCTGGTCAAGGCCGCATCGGTGGATTCATAATCTTCACTCAAAACCTTCACGGCCTCCCGTTTAATATAGGGCATTTCTTTATGAAGTCGTGAGGTCACCAAAGCCTCGTTTACAGCGGAAACGGGAGTCGAGAATCGGTGACTGGGCCGATTATGACAATCGATGCAATCAAATTTTCGGATCTCGACATCTTTCATTTTCTCGAATATCAACGGATTTGATTCTGAACGATATTCCTTCACCTCACCTGTAGATTGATGAGTCAATTTTAGCCAAGCAATCTCTTGGCGCTTTTCGTCGCGGGCAATATATTCAATATCATTGTCGGTATTCGTATGCCAGTGAACGCCCGTTTGATCTATGTCTCCGGGGGCTCCGGGCCCACTATCTACCTTCATGAGCATCTTAATAGGCCAATACGTGTTTGATTCATCACCCAGGAAATGGTGAAAAACCTTTTCCTTTGGAGAAAAGAAATGTTGAGGCCAGTGACATTGCTCGCAAGTCTCCCGTGCAGGTCTCAAATTCTTAACAGGGGTGGGTATCGGTTTCGGGTACTTTTCGGTAAAAAGAGAATAAACCTGATAACCTCCTGTAAATTTTGATTTGACATACCACTCGGCCCCCGACCCAATATGGCATTCCACACATTTGACACGCGCATGAGGAGAACGCTGGTAGGTCGTATATTCCGGATTCATCACCGAATGGCAAAGCTTCCCGCAAAATTCTACGGAATCCGTATAGTGATATGATTTGTAAACACCGATCATTGAAGCGATCACAAAAATCGAAGTGCAAATAATAAATACAAGAACCGCATTTCGATGCGTCTTACGCGAAAAGTCTAGATGAAAGGGGTGGGGTTCTCGACTGTCTTTTCCTCTTAATATCCGGCGTCTTTTCCATAACGCCCCCATGGGAATCAGAATGAGCCCTAAGAATAAAAAGGGGGGAAGAACGAGATAAGTCAATAATCCCAAATAAAGGGTTTTATGACTGACGAAGAGATCCGCAAGGTATAAAAGGGTCTCAATACAAAATATAAAAAAGGCGAGGGCCACACCAACGTAAGTGATAACATTGTAAAAATAGATCGAAAAACGATGCGGCTTCATTTTTTGAACGTCTTTCTTTCCGATCCCTTTATCAATGTTGCAGTCCTACTTCTTCGAAAAACTTCGTATGTATTGAACGATATGACTGATCTCATCATCGGGGACTTTTCCCTTAAATGCCGGCATTTTATTTTTTCCATCCCGAATAATAACAGTCAGTTCTTCATCCGTTTTCTTAAGATCCTTCAAGGGCAGAAGTGCTGGATCAATTTTTAAAGCCTTTCCCATCACAGGATTTCCTTCCCCTGTTTTCCCATGGCAAGATTTACACTTTTTGTCATAAATTTCCTGGCCAGGGATAGCGCCCGCGTTTACACAGGTGACAAAAAACATCATGAGCAAGAACCAAAACGCCCATAGAATTCCCATTTTTTGCCTCCCTACGTTAAAAAAAAGCAGGGATGCCCTGATATGAACCAGAGCACCCCCCTTGTATTATTTTTTAGAACATGGACCTGACGTGCACAAGCGCTTCATGCTTCTTGTTTGACTCAGACTCGAGATCAAACCGACCTGTTAAGCCGATGCGCATATTATCCCTGGGGAAATACCAGATTGATGGACTGAGTTTCGTATATTGAAGACTCGTCACATCATCCGAATCCACCCAATCGAATTGCAAGGCAAGATACCATTGGGGGGTTGGCATATATCCCAAAATGGTCGCAATACCCTGAAAATCCGTCTCCTGATCACCTATCTTGGTGAGATTAAAATCATCGTCATGGCCAAAGAGATATGCAAATTGCAAATCCCATTTTTCCAGATAACGAATGTTAAAGGCGCCAGATCCACGCCAGAAATCGTTCTGGGCTTCCCCTGTGTAGGCATCCGTAAGCTCATCCAAAAGATCCTTGGTGTCAGCTCCGATCAATCCCCACAAAGAAACGGAGGATCCTGCAAAATCACCTTCCTGGGCCACAAAGTATTTTAAAGTCCCAAAAAAGTTCTTTTCATCATTCGTATCACGCAGCTTTGCACCATTGGACACACCCAAGGCTCCTACAAAAGGACCGCTCCAGCCATACCATTCCACGGCCGGAACAGGCTGGGCCACAGAAATTGAATCATCGCCTGCCCCATTCGAGCTTTTAACACCTGAAAGCACTTGATGGTTGATATTGGGAATTCCCCTCAGTCTTCCTGTCAAGGCATGAAACTCCATCATGGAAATTTTTCCAGCCTTAACATTCAGGAGCGAAGAGCCCGCAATATTATGGTATCCCAGCTCAAACCAATTGAATTCGATCTCATCCTCTAGTATCTCAGTTTCAATAAAAATAGAGGCATTCTTAAAGATGGTTCCCGCCGTAAAAAGTTGAAGCCAATTCGGATTTCCAATATCAAACAGCGTCTCCTTGCTGGAGCCCTCCGTGCGACTGTTGGTTTTCACCTCGACAGGACTTACAGCGATTCTAATGCCGAAGACATCCGTCAACTCATTGAGATTCAAACGATCTCCAATGATATGTTTGGCCACCTCATCCCCATCTTCCGTTCCGGGCATCTGAAAACCATTCTGTGCAAATTGATCACCGAAGTAATTGAGTCTTGGAAATGCCGTGTGGCAGGTATTGCAGCTGACTCCATACTTCCGTGACCATTGTGAAACAGCCCAACTTTCCTGGACAGAAAAACAAAAGACAAACAATCCCGCTAAAGCAAACAGCAGAATCTTTTTCATCTCACCCCCCTTTTTGCTTTTATTTGTCATCCTTCGTCACAATAAACTCCACTTCATTCAAGCTGTACTTTTGTCCCCAATGAAGACCCGACAGGGTATTGGCACCGATTTGAATCGTGTAAGTTTCCTCTAGATTAGAATCGACCGCCAAAGCTGAGCCCGAAGGCTCCATCGATCTTGCCTTCTTAGGCGGATTAAACCGGCCCGGCCACGCCTCTGGCTCTTCCAATTCGATGGCCTCGGGCACTCCATTTTCATCCAAGATCAAGATATGATCGGCGACAATCCCGACCGCTTCTTTCCCAACCGCTTGATGTTTAAAACATTTTCCCTTAATTAAAACGAAATCTCCAGAACGAAAACGCCGCATTTTATGATTCAGCGACTTGGGCACAAAAACGTATGGAAACAAAACCTTTTCATCCAAGATCAAGCTGTCTTTTTTTTCAAACACAAAAAAACCGGTGTATTTCGATGGATGGCTGATCAAATGAAGCCAGGCGGTACTTTCCCTTGAAAAATAGCATTGAATTTCAATGGTTTGATCCTGTGTAAACCGCTCAGGATGATCCACAAGATCCTGAACATGGATAGAATTTCCAAAGGACGATGCCACACTGAATCCGACAAGACATGTGATAGCAAGTACACTTTTTGTCTTACAATTCATACGTCCTCATCAGATAAAACACATAACCATTGTATCTAATTGATAGACATTGTAAAGAGTACAAGGATGTTCTACTATGATCTTAATCATAAAAATGTTCAGGCCAATTTTTGCTTCGCTTCTCCATTTTTAAAAGGCCATGCAAAAAATTCTTGTCCCTCGTATTTTTTTCGGATCAATTTTCCTTCTTCACACCACCGATTAAGCTCTTGCAAAAGGTCATCTTCACTTCCATGAGTCAAGGATACCAGTTGATTCAATGAGCAGGGCCTTCTCTTCACTGTTTCCAGAACCATTTGAAAATTTACATCATGCCCTGTCCTATCCTGTTTACACCTTGGGGAGCTTCTTTCCGGAGCGTCAGAAAATAGAGACACAGGCCAGAGGAATTGCTGAATCTCTCTCAAACGCTCTTGAGAAAGAGGTTTCGCTTCAGGATACGCGGGTGGACGAGTCACAGTCCCCACATGTACTTGATGCGGCTTAATTCGATCAATCACTTTCTTAAGCAAGTGAATTTCCTCTGGAGAATCATTAACGCCTGAGACCATTAAAATTTCTAACCAAAATTGAACTTCTGGATACTTCTGGCGAAAATCAATCATTCCAGAAATAATAGACTCCACTTCAATTCCGGAACAAGGCTGATCTACTTTCTTAAAAACCTCCGGACTCACAGCGTCTAGAGAAGGAAGCACTATATCTGCCAAGGCTAAATCTTTCTGAACATCCTCATTTCTCATCCATGAGCCATTGGTTAAAACAGCCACTGGTTTAGAAGTTCTTTTCTTTATTTCTTCAATCACCCGACCCAATTGAATTTCTAAAGTCGGCTCTCCTGAGCCTGTGATCGTCACCCCATTAAAATAATTTTTTCCTTGCTCTTCTAAATAATTCTCAAATTCCTCTATCAACCTTCCCAACTGAACAAAGTGCCCCCTTCGATTGACCAAAAGCGTTCCCTTCCCACATTCACAATAAATGCAATCAAAATTACAAATCTTATGAGGAATCACATCCACCCCCAAAGACCATCCCAAACGAGAAGAATAAACAGGACCAAAAAGATATCTCATAGGCTATTTGTCCACTTTCAACCACTGATTTAATTCTGAAATTAATCTAAAAGGCTGGACCACTTTAATGCAAGATCGTTTGATATTGATTAAGCTCTTTTCCCTTAAAGGACGAAAGGTTCGAATAGAGGTTTCTATTCTAGCCCCTATCATTTGAGCCATCTCGCGATGGGTAAAGGGAATTTCATCACCAAAATCTTCCAAAGAGGCAAGAAGGAGTCTGGCCATTCGGTGAGAAACAGGGTCCATCGCACCTCCCAATTTTTGAGCCATACAACGAATTCTTTTGGAACAGATCGAAAGGATTTCACGACAAAAATCCGAATGATGATTCAGGAGATGAACGAAAAGAGGCGTTGGAATCTGAAGCAAAACACATTGAGTCGCGGCAATAGCATCGGCTGCGTAAGGTTCTTGGTCAAAGGCTGAAACACCGCACAAAATCTCACGAGGGGTCATGGTAAAGAGGATGACCGGATGACCCAAAGAACTGCGACGAACTAAATGAACCCAGCCTGTTTTCACCAGCCACACAAAAGAGGATTTTTCCCCCTCTCTAAAAACAATCTCTCCTTTTTCAAAAACCCTTTCTCGTGTTTGCTGAGAAACGTGTGAAAGTTCTTTTTTTGAAAGCACCTGAAAAGGTCGAATTTGACTCAAGAATTGTTCCATAGCATCTCCACACAGATTGGAACAAATCTTAAGAATTTATTGTATGATCGAAATCATAGAAATCCAAAATCCAAAAATAAAATATCAAAATGACAGACCAAAATTTAAAATGTTTCCAATATCACTGCGTGGAAAAATTTTGAGTTTTAGATTGTCATTTTGATTTTTGGATTTTGAATTTTGGATTTTCTAAAGATCATTCCATCACCCTCTCTTTAAGCTTCTGGGGGGCTATCACCTTTGTCATCTTTCGGCCAGATCGAATGATGCCCTCTTTTTTCATCTGGCTTAAAATTCGAATAGCGGTTTCAACGGTGAGACCTGCAATTTCAGCCATTTCCTGACGGGTGAGCGGAATCTCTCCCTTGAATTTCTCTCCAAGAGTAAGAAGGAGCCTGGCCATACGCAGTTCAGCAGGATCAAAAGCCTGGCAGCCCTTCCCTTCCATGTCTCTTAGACGGTCACAGAAAGTGCACATGACCTTATTGGAAAAACGGGGATTTTCCCGCGCCAACTGTCGAAAAAAATCTGAAGGGATACGCAACACAATAGAAGGCTCTATCACCACCGCATCTGATGTGTACGGTTTACCATCCAGTGCAGGCAAACAGCAAAAAATATCCCCCGCGATCATGATACAGGAAGTAATGACTTTGCCATCGTAGGAAACATTCTGAAGATGAACTCGTCCTTCCTTCAGAATCCAAACAGCATTTCCAGGCTCCCCACGGGAAAAAACAAGTTCGCCCTTACTGTAATTTTTTTCTTGAGCGACTTGGGCCAGACGATGAACCTCTTCAGGTCGAAGATTAGAAAAAAAGGAAGAATAGTCCTCAAGATTTTTTTTCAAGATGGCAGAGAAAGTTAAAGTTTATATGAATCTAGAATGATAGCAGCAAACAATAAAAAGATTTGATTTTTTCTGACCGCTGAACGCTATCCCCTAAGCGCTTAATTAAATAAACTCTTTTAGCATCCCTTGAGCTTGTTCAGGAGTCAAACCCAGTTTTTGCTTTGTAGGATTACCGTGCTTTAAAGTGACGTCTTCCTCTTCATAGGTAGGAGCAATGGTCTGATAAAAAACTCCAATAGGGATTTTCTTAGTATCCCACTCATGGGCCCTTTTGAGAGCAGCATCGTAATCACTTCGATCGTGACCCTGATCTTCAAGTTTATAAATATTTTCTCTAAACCAAGGATAGGTATTAACTTTGTTGTAGGTCACACAAGGACTAAAAACATCAATAATCGAAAAACCCTTATGCTTAATCGCTTGAGCCATAATATCGGACAAGTGATTCGCATCTCCAGAAAAACCCCGAGCCACAAATGTTGCACCACAAACCATGGCTAACACCAAGGGATTCAGAGGGGTCTCAATATTTCCGGCAGGCGTGGATTTTGTCTTATGACCTTTTCTTGAGGTGGGAGAGGCTTGACCCGTTGTAAGTCCATAAATCTGATTATCCATCACAATATAAGTAAGATTAATATTGCGTCTCGCGATATGAAGGAAATGGCCAAGACCAATGCCATAGGCATCCCCATCGCCGCCCGTAATCACAACATTGAGATCTGGATTCGCAAGCTTCGCTCCTGTCGCTACAGGGACCGATCTTCCATGGAGGCTATGAAAACCATACGTATGAATAAAACCCGGTAAATTGGAAGAGCAGCCAATCCCTGAAACCACTAAAAGATCTTTCGGCTGGATACACAACTTTGAAACCGCTTTTTGGAGACAATTCAGAACGCCATAGTCACCGCAACCTGGGCACCAATCTGGTTTTGTTTCACTTTTATAAAGGGATACAGGAAGCTCAACGACTTCTGGCATAAGATCTCTCCTTTACTTCACGAACAATGTATAGGGGTTCAAAAGGCTCACCATCATATTTTAAAATAAGGCCATTCGCCTTAAAACCTGTCTCGGCCCTTAAATATCGGGCAAATTGACCGGAATAATTGACTTCCACAATATAAGTTGTTTTTAATTTTTCAAGAATCTTTGAAACGGCTTCCTCCGAAAATGGATGAAGATATTTGAATTGCAATTGATTGGCTCGAATTCCCTCTTTTGCGAGCAAACTAATCGCCTCTTGAATGACACCCTCTGTTGAACCCCAGCCAATCAGCGTAATTTCAGCATCTTCAGGTCCAACAATTTTTGGAAGCGGCCACCGCTCCCAAATGTCATCAAGCTTTCTCATCCGTTTTTCCATCATTTGCTTTCGAATGACTGGATTGGTAAAAACATCACTAATTAAAACACCCTCTTCATCATGTTCATCCGTCGCAGCAACATAAATAGTTCCTTCCGTTCCTGGAAGTGATCGAGGAGAAATTCCTGATTGAGTAAACTCATATCGCTTATATTTGCCTTCTCCATTCCACTTTTGAATCAACTGACCTCGATCAATCGGAAGATCAAATTTAATATCATCTAAATAAACCGTTTCATGATGCTCCGAGAGTATAAGATCAGAAACGATTAAAACCGGACACTGATAAATCTCTGCAAGATTATGGGCTTCTGCAGCCACATAATAACAATCTACAAGATTGGTTGGAGCAATAATAATCCGAGGAAAATCTCCTTGAGAGGCGCCAAAAACCTGATTTAGATCGCCTTGTTCTGTTTTAGTGGGAAGCCCTGTAGAAGGGCCGCCACGCATGACTTCAACAATCACAACAGGCGTTTCAGTCATTCCAGCCTCGCCCACCGCCTCTGTCATGAGGGCAAATCCACCTCCGGAGGTTCCACACATGGACCTGACACCTGCATGGCCTGCCCCAATCGCCATGTTAATGACGGCAATCTCATCCTCCGCCTGCTTCACCACTACACCATATTTTGTACCCCGAGCGACCATATAATGAAGAATGGAAGAAGCTGGGGTCATCGGATAAGCACTATAAAATTTACACCCCGAAGCAATCGCCCCCATCGCGATGAGTTCATTGCCAGTAATAACCATCCTTTTTCTTTTGTCTCCCTTCAGAGACCTACGAAGAGGCTGAAAATTCTTTTGGGCGTATTCATAGCCCAACTTCAACATATGAATATTGATTTCGATAACCTTCTCACCCTTTTTTTCAAAGGTTTCCTTCAATAAATCTGCCGTTACCTTAAAATCAAGACTGGTCAGGGCCAGAAGAGCTCCAAGATCAATAATATTTTGATAAATAGGATTTTTATCTGGAAAGTCTTTTAAGAGTTCAAGCACTGGAATAGGGAAAGCCTTAACACCTTTTTTAAGATGGGATTCGTCAACTTTAATACGATCCGAGTTAAAAATAATTCCACCACCCGCTTCTACTTCTAATGCATGCTGATCAACCGTATCTTGATTAAGCGCAATTGCGACATCCAAATGGTCTCCCTGATTACTCACCTTCCCTTCAGAAGTCCGAAGCCTAAGCCAGACATGCCCTCCTCGAATCACCGATTGATAACTATTATAAACGTAGACATCTAAACCGGATCTGGAGCAAGTCTTAGAAAGGGTATCCCCTGTTGACGCAATTCCATCTCCCGCAGCACCCCCGATCCCAATTGTAATTTCTCGTTCTAACATTGAATAGGCTCCTTTATAGCTCGCTTGCCCAATCTATAACGATCAATTTATTCTTAAAAAACTGCGAGAAGGGTATTTGAAAACCTCTTCTAAATCAAGAAAAAAATCAATTATTTCAACATGCTGGGTCCACATGAATAACTCAAAAACCCTTTTTTAAATTGAAATTTCATTCTGACTCGAAGAGAATCAGCCATTATGAATTCGATACCTCAGTCATCCAAAAATAAAACTTTAGAAATGATTCAGCGATTAAAAAAGAAAATTCCTCATGCTGATTTAATGAACCTCGTCCCAAGAAAGGACTGGATTATCTTTAGCCACCTCCTCATTCTTCATGGAAGGACGACGTGCCAAGCCCGAAAACCTCTTTGCGGAGAATGTGTTCTTGAGAAGCTATGTCCAAAGATTGGGACTTAAAAAACGTAAAATTTAAAAATTAAAATGTAAAATGAAAGAGTTTATTTTCAAATTTCAAATTTCAAATTTTTTATCACCCCCCATAACTCCATCCCGTCTCGCGCAAGGACAAGGGGGGTAAATTATGCTGAACCCCTGCTCCAATGACTTCAGCTACGACCACATGATGATCTCCTTGCCCCACTGTTTCTAAGGCACGACATTCGATATAGGCTGGCACATCCACCAGAATAGGAACCCCTGTCACTCCAGTCCTACAAGCAAAACCATGAATTTTTCCATCCTCAAACACTCCTGGCTTAAAAAATTTCTGGGCAATTTCCTTCTGTCCCTGACCCAAAAAATGGACCACAAACTTCCCACTTTTCTGAACCACTTGATAGGTATGGCTCTCCTTTTCAAGTCCGACCATAATCATCGGTGGATTCATCGAGGCTTGAGAAACCCAAGTCACCGTACATCCTGCTACTTCATTTTCAGCCTTTGATGTCAAAATGTAAACTCCATAAGAAATCATTCGCAATGCCTTCTTTCTCACTTGTGGATCCATAAATTCCTTTCTATTTTAATTTCAGCATTCTCTCTTTTTCAATTTTCGAATCATCTCTACATCCGCTGGAGGAAAATCCTCATATTTCATTTCATCAGCAGTGACCCATTTGAAATCATGACACTCTCTCGTTTTAGGAATTCCTTCTTTGATAGCGCAATGATAAAAATAGAGGACGATTCTGCGTTCAGGATAGATATGAGAAATTTTCCCCGCCATAGAAAGCACTTCAACCTCTAAATTCAATTCCTCCCTAATCTCTCGAACAAGACAACTTTCTAAAGATTCTCCTTTTTCCCTTTTCCCTCCTGGAAATTCCCAAAAAAGTTCTAAATGAGTCCCGGAAAGTCGCTGAGTAATTAAATATTTCCCATCTTTTTTAATGAGTCCCGCACAGACTTCCAGTAAAACCTTTTTCTTGCCTAAATCTTGAAAAGACTCTTTAATCATAGGATATGGATACCCAAGAAAAGCTTCTTGAACTTGAAACAGCATTAAAAGGATGCCATGGGCTATTTATCATGACCCATGATAATCCAGACCCTGACTCCTTATCCAGCGCTGCTACACTGCGTTACATTCTAGCAAAAAAATTTAAAATAAGATCCAAAATCATTTATGGAGGCATTGTCGGACGTGCAGAAAATAAAACAATGGTCCAACTTCTCAAGATTCCGGCCCATCCCATTGCAGGGATTGAGATTGAAAAATACAAACATTTTGCCCTGGTCGACACTCAACCTCGAACAGGAAATAATTCCCTTCCTCACTCGATCAAGCCGTTGATTGTCATTGATCATCATCCGATCAGAAAAACAACGAAAGCTAATTTCTTAGATATTCGAGAAAATTATGGAGCGACGGCTACTATTTTAACTGAATACCTTTTAGAAAGTGGCCTTGAAATTCCAACCTCATTGGCAACAGCTCTCTACTATGGCCTTTCTTCTGAAACCCAACATCTGGGTCGAGAAAGTGAAGCGGTCGATCGAGAGGCCTATCTGACTCTTTTTAATTATACACAAAAAAGAATTCTATCCCGCATTGAACATCCTAAGCTCTCTCGAGATTATTTTTCAAATTTATCCTTAGCCTTAAGAAACGCATTGACCTATCGTAATTCTATCGTGTCGAGACTTGGGATTGTCCAAAATCCTGATCATGTCCCGTACATTGCAGACCTTCTTTTGCAACTCGAACGCATCAGTTGGTCACTGGCCATTGGTGAATATGAGGACAAACTCCTTCTTTCGGTCCGAACAACTCAAGAAAGAGCGAATGCTGGAAAACTCGTTCAAAGACTGGTCCATCCCAAAGGAAAAGCCGGCGGCCACGGCATGATTGCAGGAGGGAAAATTCCTTGCGAAAATATGTCACCCCAAGAAATACTCTTTTTAGAAGACGAGCTCACTCAACGATTTATCAAATTAGTTACGAAACAAGAGGAAGTCGAGTTTAAATCACTGTTGGAATGACAAATACAACTATGAAAACGAGTCCACAGTCAACGGTCCACAGTCTATAGAAATAAATGCCCCCTTTAAATCTGTCGACTATTGACTGTTGACTGTGAACGACACTCTCCATTAATTTTTTACCTTTACCTAAAAAGATCTGAATGAGTCCCTGTTCTTTCAAAAATAACTTGTCCTTCTGTCAGTTTATATATCAACAACCAATCAGGTTCGATATGGCAATCCCTTCTACCTGTAAAAGAACCCCGCAATTTGTGATCTCGGTATTTTGAATCTAGCGATTCCTTTAAAATTAGCTTCTGCAAAACTTCTCTTAGTTGGTTGATATCTTTTCTTCTTTTTTCAAGTTTTTTAATATCCCTTTCAAATTGTCGCGTATAAACAGGTACCAGCATCAAATACCCAAACTCTTAAACATATCCTGTGCATCGCGACAAATGACGAGATCCTTTCCTTGATCTGTGTTTAGAAAGGTTTTAAGGGTTTTTCGATTTGGAACAACGACATCGAATGGAAGACCTTTTCTAAGAGTAAGTTGCTTATAAAATAGCGTGATAGCTTGAGACACAGTGAGTCCCAGTCGGTGTAACAGTCCTTCAGCCTCATTTTTAAGATGAGGTTCTATCCTTGCATGAATGGTAGCAGTTTTATTCATCAAATAACTCCAATTTAAATAAAATGAATGTAGCACAATTGAATCACAATATCAATTCCAATGATTCTTCGAGATCATCATCTGCGATGAAAGTTCTCCCCAGTCCGCCTTCGTTCCACTTCGTCGGACTCCCCTCTCGCGAATGCAAATTTCTCGATATCTTCTTATCCTAAACTCCAGCTAGCGCCTCCAAATACCTCTCCGCGTCCATTGCAGCCATGCATCCGTCGGACCCCAAACAAAGCTTTGGGGTCCTCCCGTGAAAGACAACCTTCGGTTTCCTTTCACGTACTATCCTTCCCTTAAAGGAATCAAAAACTCATTTGGGGAGACCACCTGTTCTCCCCAGTCCGCCTTCGTTCCACTTCGTCGGACTCCCCTCTCGCGGATGCAAATTTCTCGATATCTTCTTATCCTAAACTCCAGCTAGCGCCTCCAAATACCTCTCCGCGTCCATTGCAGCCATGCATCCCGTCCCTGCAGCAGTGACCGCTTGACGGTATTTATGATCTTGGACGTCCCCAGCAGCAAAAATTCCGGGAACATTCGTGGCTGTAGAGCCCGTTTGTGTCTTGATGTATCCCTTTTCATCAAGATCAAGCTGCCCTTTAAACCATCGTGTATTGGGTTCATGACCAATGGCCACAAAGGCACCGTTGAATTTTTTCTCAAAAATTTTATTTCCTTTAATATCCTTTAAACGAATTCCTTTGAGTCCAGTCGTTGGCTCTCCCAAAAATTCCTCAATAACAGCATTCCAAATAAAGTCAATTTTTGGATTTTTTAACGCCCTTTCTTGCATGATCTTAGAAGCCCTCAACTGATCTCGACGGTGAATCACCGTGACTTTAGAGCAAAATCTTGCAAGGAAATTGGCCTCTTCCATGGCCGTATCCCCCCCTCCAATGACAGCCACTTCCTTGCCTCTAAAAAAATAACCGTCACACGTTGCACACGCAGAAACTCCATGTCCCATGAGCTTCTTTTCGGAAGGAATTTCGAGAAGCTTCGCAGAAGCTCCTGTCGAAATAATCAATGTTTGAGTTTTTATTTCATCATTTTCTAAATGGACTGTAAAAGGAGATTGTTTTAAATCAATCGAAGCAATATCACCTGAAATATATTTTGTTCCAAAGCGTTCGGCCTGCTTTCGAAAAAGGACCATGAGCTCAGGTCCCATAATCCCATCCGGAAATCCAGGATAATTTTCTACATCCGTTGTAATGGTTAACTGTCCTCCGGGCTGGGTTCCCTCAACCACCACAGGAAAAAGATTTGCACGGCCTGCATAAATGGCCGCTGTTAAACCTGCCGGACCTGAACCCAAAATCAAAACTTTATAAACTTTGTCATTGGACATAATACACCTCGTTTAGTATTACAAATTAAAGCATTCGAAAACGGCCGTTGGCAAGTAAAGAAATAGACAAGTAATTTTTAAGAAATTTTAAGAGACAAAAAAATTATGGATTGGGATCACTGGAAAGATAGGGATCGTAGTCAATGCTTCCACCACTGACAGGATTTGAGAAATCTGTTGTGTCTGGAGGATTTTCTCCCCACCAATTGTTCTCTGCTTTAATGAGGTAAGAACTATTATTAAGAAAATCATACCCTACATTTTCATAAATAGAATTGTATCCATTGTAGGAGGCGTTATAGGTAGGATCTCCAAAGTTGAGCACGGTCGATGTAGGGGTCATACCTGTTAAATTAAAGGTCATGCCATTCGCTCCATTATTCGCAATAACAGTATCCGCTGCAAGGATGCCAATCTCAGATGCAGAGGACCCACCACGAGGAGTAAGCGCTATATTCATCTTTACTCCATCTCCCCCATTATCAGAAATCAAATTGCCATCCCTTCCACTGTATTGTTTATTTCCATCTTTACTAGAGAACACAATAAAATGGCTGTTGGCACTTTCGTTAATCGTGATCCCATTCCCAAGATTATGGGTCATCACATTATCTGTGAAAGTATGATAAAAGCTTAGGGCATTTACCCCACTTCCGCTTGTCAGATTAAGCTTGGCACCCTCTGCCCCATTACTATCCACCGTGTTTCCTATAAGATTGATGGTTGAATATTCAAAATCATCGAAATCAATAAAAATTCCATTCTCTCGATTACTTGATGTATTATTTCCGATAAAATTAACAGAGGAGCTGCTTCCAGCGGCATAGCCCAAAGCATTATAAAGATTGAGATATACCCCATTTAGATTTCCCGAGATGGTATTTCCTCCAGAGGATAAACCAATATTGATATAAACGGCTCCTTTGTTCGGAAGCGACGTTTTCAGATTTACGTCCAAACCATTTCCTCCATTGTCTTTAAGGGTATTTCCATAGATAGAAGCATTCAAATTATACTGATCATCTGGAGAGAAATCATACTTCATTCCAGCCCCTAAATTGTTTTGAGCCGTATTGCCAGAATCATTCACATAAAAATAACCATTTGAAGAACCTTTCATGTAAAACCCATTCTCACCATTGTTGGTAAAAATATTGTACTCAGTCTTAACAAAACTATTGCCCGATTTAGCCTGAAGGTTAAAATCAATTCCATCCCCTTGATTATCATTTGCGGTATTTTGATAAAGAACGGCATTGATACCCGTATTTCCAACCAAATTGATTTTCATTCCGTCCCCAGGATTATCGTAAACATTGTTCGCATAAAGCCAAAAACTTCCAAAACTTCCTTCTGTTCTTAAATCAATGTCTATTCCATTCTGGCCATTCTCAAACGAAGTGTTATCAAAGGCACCCGTGGAAGAACTGGAAGATCCCACATCTCCCTTAATAGGGTAAATATCGTCATCAGGATTGTCATCTGGACTCACGATTTTAATCCCTGAACCTCCATTGTGACTGGTGGTGCTATTGCTAACATTCATAAACAGATTGTTTGCCTCAAGAATGTCAACATGAACCCCATCCGCTCCATTGCCATCCGCATTTGATCCAGTGTAGAGCACTACATTTCCAGGAGATGAGACACTCATATTCAATCCATTTAACCCATTGCCATCTGTATGATTGTAAAATCCGGTGACTCCTAATGAAACATCCTCCGTAGGTATTTTTGTGGGATCGGAAGGAGCCTCTGATTGAAAATTGGCATAAATGCCATCCTTTCCATTGTTGCTTGCCTCATTGGCTAAAACACCAAAGGATAATAAACCTTTTGAAGTCACATCGAGATTAATTCCATTCAGTTGGTTCCCATCGGCTGTATTATACTCCACGCCTGAAGCCGTATATCCATAAGTAACCGTTCCTTCCGAATGAAGTTTGATGTTTAGCCCGTTCAACGCATTATTGTTGGCTGTATTCCCATTATAAGTATAATCATCTCCTATGAGCGCCTGAAGATTATTTGTGGCATTTGCATTGAAAAGAACGCCATCACCTGCATTTCCACTGGCTTCATTGTTTGTGAACACAACCGCAATATCATTCGCTTTTAAATCTATATTCATCCCCATTGTAGGATTATTGTCTGCCTGACTTGAGCCAATATACGCTGCACCATAATAGGGAGAAATGTCCTCCCCATGAATGGTGTTAGCTCTTACTACCAGATCAATACCAGGACCCCCCTTATTGTCACTCCCGTTCGCATTTGAAAACCTCAACAATAGATCATTCACAGGTTGCTCATCACTTCCTATTCTAGCGACGATTCCTGATTTCCCATTTCTGTCGCCCCCACCTCCGATTTTAGCATTCACATTCCCAGGAGAACTGATCGTGATCAACCCTCCATTTTCCGCATTGTCGTTTCCTCCTCCCGTAATATCAGCATCAATATTCCCGAGTGAGGTGAGTGTAATTTCTGCTCCGTTTTTTCCGTTACTGTTTCCAACGATTCCGCCAGATGCATTGATATAGGTTGAAGAATGAAGCGTAATCTTTGCACCATCTTCTGCGTTGTTTTTGATTTCTGTGTCGTACAAGGTCAAGAAAATATTATCAATATCCGACATGTCAACATTGATCCCATTCTTTCCGTTGTGTTCAATACCTGTAACGGTATATCCCGTATAATTTCCATCGTCATCATACAAATAGGTATATTGTTGATTATAACTGGCGTTGAGTGTCCCTACTCCGTATTTGGAAATATTGACTCTCACACCGTCCGAACCATTTCCAGAAACAGCATTTCCTTGAATACTGCTCGTGAATGTTCCTTCGGTTCCCATTCCTTCTAGAGATATTCTAATTCCTTCTTCATTGTTATTTCGAATCGTATTCCCAGTGATATTCGAAACAAAATCTTTCACGCTGCTGTCTGCAACAAGTAGAATACCCTTGCTATTTCCTTCAATGAGATTATTACAATCAATGGTCACATTCGTTTTATTCTCGCTATAGACACCGACCCGGCGAATGTCATAGGTTTCACCTCCAACGGTGCGATAGATCGGAGCACCTCCCGTGTCAGTATTGATAATGTTAAAACCTGATATTCTGCTGTTGTCGGCCATCGTTACAGTCGGTCCATGACTTTGGCCATCGATGGTGGGTCTTTCTCCCACGAATCCACCTCCTGTGCCATCACATTCAATACACCCAGCCCCAATGAGATTCACTCCCCCTCTCATAATCACATTCTCATAATAGGTGTTTGCATCCTTCACATAAACATATCCTTCCCCATACGCTGCATTAACCCCCTCTTGAATACTATTATAAGGATGTTCGTACGTCCCATCCTCTGTTCCACTTGTGTTCTTTCCATCCACACAACTATCTCCTTCACAGGCCTTATCATCGACCCCATCATCATCTCCTGTGATCTCTCCACACCCTCCACCCGCACAGGGATCCCCAGGCGGCCACACCGTTGTGCCCGGAGGCGTTGTCCCTCCTCCTCCACTCCCATCGTCTCCGTGACCTCCCCCCCCGTCACCATGACCTCCTCCCGTATCGGTGGTTCCCGTTCCTCCGCCGGTACTACTTCCTCCTGCGCTCGAACCGCTACTGCCTCCTCCTACAAAAGTAATATCATCTTGAAGTACTTTCTTAAGCCCTTTTTTCTTAACCTTCTTTTCGACCTTAAATTTTGTTAAATCTTCTCTAAAAGAAGACTCCTCTAAAATCACATTTAAATCACGAATAACCATATCTGTCATTCGGTTCTTGAGAGGCGTTTTCTTTCTCCTAAACATTTCACGAGCTCCCTCAAATGGATTGCGTCCCTGCCCCAGATTCCACATGTCAAATGGAAGACGAACCCTCACACCAAAATAGTAATTGCTCCCATGTAAACTTGCGTCTTCATAATATTCCGCGTCAAAAATCAGCCCCTCCGAAGCCCTCACTTCAAAACGAGCTTTAGGTCCCGCAATATCCTTGCCGTAACTTGAATTAAAGTGATAATAGCCCCCAAATATTCTTGTCTCAGGAAAGTTGTCCGGTAAAGGAAGTTTGACTCCAAGCTCTAAATCATACCCATCCATCGCTCTTTCAAATTGTTCAAATAAATGTGAGGTGGTGGTGGTGGTCGTCGTCTCTGTTCCATTCTGAAGTTCTTGATGACCTGAAAAGTAAGCACTCCCCCAGACTGTTTTCATCGTTGTCTCAGATTCATAAGTCTCCTTTCTTGCAATTAATTCTTCACCATCAAGGGGGAGGTAATAATTAGCCCTGGCATCGACCCACTCCGTTAAAATTTCAACACCAAACCCCAACTGATCAAACCGATTATTATGGCGACTTTCTCGTGTATCATAAAATAAATTTGAGCCCAAAATGATACTTTCCCCAACCATTGTTCTCACTCCCATTCCAACATTTTGCTCATTCTCAGAGTGCTTACTCAAAGAAATTTTTGGATTAAGAAACAAGAACGCGTGATCTGATCCAATCACAGGACTAAAAACGTCTAAGAAGGCATCTGGATCATTCAACGAATCATCTCCATCCAAAAAATTAACTCTTCCACCTAAGGTTAAAACACTTGGAGGTAAGCTAGATTTTTTAATCTCGTGTCCTTGCCAAGAACTCGGTGGATTGCTAACTTTTGCTGTATCTGATCCAGTTTGAACAAGTGATTGAGGGGAAGAATGAGAGAGAGAAACCGGTTGAAGAGTTCCCATAGCCTCAAAATTCGTCCAAACGATATGAGTAAAAATGAGAAATCCCAAAAAAAGTCGTTGAATGGTGTTTTTTCTGTATCTAATTGTATTTAAATAATTTACATCAAATAATGGCTTATAGACCTTGAAAATTATCTTAAAATTACGTACAATTTTAAGCATATATAAACCTTCTCTAAAATGAACTCCCGTAGATAAAGACACGTAAAATCGGTATTTTGTCAAATTTTTGTTCAAAATCCAAGATTTATTTTGCCAAAAATGAGCTTTTTATCAAGAAATATGGCCAGAGGTAGGGGTTACTGAAACAATTCTCGCCAATCAACTTCTTCTAAATTATCCACATGAGTCACTTTACGAACACGATCGTGAGTTCTATCTCCAATAAAATAATCCTGGGTATAATCAAATGGAAGAATGGGCGGCCCTAAAATACTTCCAATCCCAAAATGAAAATCCAAGGCAATTCCACGAGGAGAATTAAGCGTAGCTGTTTTTGGATCAATATTATCCCCGTTGTACGCCGTAGCCCCAGTTCCAGCAATCGTATAAATATTTTCTCCCGCTCCACCATTGACAACTCCTAAAGAGCCAGGAATAATTTTTCGAATCCGATTATTTCCCGTATCGGCAATATAAACATTCCCTTGAAAATCGACTTCAACTGCCTGGGGATTGGTTAATTGTGCAGTCGTAGCAGCGCCCCCATCTCCACTAAAACCACTTGAATTAATACCCGCAACCGTCGTTACACTATCCCCTGAAAAATCAATCACACGAACCTTACTAGGATCTGATCCTGGAGTCCCTGTTTGGGTATCGGCAATATAAATGAGGTTGTCATTGAGTCCAATCGCAACCCCCTCCGGACGTCTAAAGCGAGCCGCTGATCTCGTTGAAGATCCTGCCCCCAAAGGAATATTGCCGGCTGTTCCTGCAGAACTTCCGGCAACAGGCTCTAAGGTTCCTGAATTCACTCGACGAATCCGGTTATTAACGGTATCTACAATGTAAACAATCCCTGTAGAATCAATCGCAACACCACTGGGACTATTTAAAAGAGCAAGCGTTGCAGATCCTCCATCCCCCGTATTTCCAGAAGTTCCAGCACTACTCCCCGCAAAATTGCTAATAATCCCCGTCGATAAATTCACTTGGCGAACTCGATTATTCCCAGTATCCGCAATATAAAGAATGCTTCCCGCTGCATCAATGGCTACATCTTGAGGAGCCCTCAATCGAGCCGAGGTTGCCAGCCCTCCATCCCCTGTATTTCCAGCCGTCCCTGTTCCTGCAACCGTCGTAATAATTCCCGAAATCAAATCAACACGCCGAATCCGGTTATTGCCCGTATCCGCAATATAAAGAAATAGACCCTGGCGATCGACAACCACCCCTTCCGGATTACTGACGCGAGCAGAGGTTGCTTGCCCCCCATCCCCTGAAAATCCGCCTGTCCCTGTTCCTGCCGCCGTTGTGATAAGGCCTGGAAGATTTGAAGAAAGAATCGGAGCCACCACTTGGCGAAAACTCCTCGCCCCATATCCGATGCTGCCTACAGTCCCCACTGTACCTATCGTTGTCAATTCGCATTGTAAAACCCCATGTGAAATCAGAACACCTGCCCCATAAGGAACCGGTGTTGTTCCATGAGTTCCTCTGGATACCCCCGTAAAACTTGTTGATGTCTTTCCTGAATATTCCATCAACTCTTGTTGAAGTCGAAGCGTTCCTGCCTCTAAAAAACCCGATGTCGTTGTTACTGGAATGGTTGTATCTGATAAACCCACAGATGAAGATAAAACCGTTGCCGGATAAACAACTGAACGCTGATAATGAGCCGTCGCAGTCGTCCCATCAGATCCTCGACCCAGTCCCGTAAAACTAGTGGCCGTTTCTCCTGTATAGGTCATGCTTTCTAAATCAATTTGTATCCTTCCTGAAGAAGGAAAAAGAGATGTACTATTCACGGTCACAGAAGTAGAACTTGCAGTCATAAAACTTGAACTTGCATTCGAAATAGAAGTTAAAGGATAGAAAGAAGATACGGTGAAACTTCCCATTCCAAAAGTCGTATCAGAAAAAGAACCGCTGCTGGGAGAAGTACCACTCTCTCCAAAATTTGGGTTGTCGATCAAGTATCTCATGGATAATTGCTGCCCTCCTTCTGCAAGGTAAGCCGCCTGAGCACCCACCTGTTCATTCAGTGTTGAATAAACCCCAGAACCTATCTGAGAAATTAAAACCGTCCCAAAAATTGCAGCCAGAAGAAGGATAAGAACGACGGCAATGAGGGTCAGACCTTTTTCTCGCCTTTCTATTTCGTCAAAAATCTGAACATTATTCATAGTTTATAACTTTTTCCATAGCGATAAACTGGATATCAGAAATCCAAAAATCAAACATCAAAAATCAAAATGACAGATCAAAGATTAAAATATCTTTCAAGACAAAGACACAGATAAATTTTGAATTTTAGTTTGTCATTTTGATTTTTGGATTTTGATTTTTGATTTAAAAAAACAGGTCCCTTGGAAAAATTTGATCTCTAAACGTGTAAGACTCTTCATTCAGGGTCACTGTAAGATCAATACTGATGCAGTAAATATTTATTAAATTTAATACCGTCACAGGCGTTGCCAAAACGGTATTCGTTCGACTGGTGTAGGTCAATGTAAACGCTGTCACATGATCAACAAGAAGAACCCCGTTTCTTAGCAATTGACCACTGGATAAGGCATAAGTGATAGACTCTTGATAAGCATCCGTAAAAGTAAGGGTAGAAATATCGGCCTCAGTAATATTTCCCTTGTGTAATTCTCTGAATTCTCGTTCCATTCTCCAAATCCCAACTCTCCCTAATTCATGAACTTTTAATAGATTCTGAGCAGTCACATAAGCCCGAGTGACCATCCCCATGGGAATGGATACAAATCCAACAAGAATCACCACCAGAACGATGACCACAATGATTTCAATGAGAGTGAAGCCAAAACGTCGTGAGTCGTGAGTTGTGAGTCGTGAGCTAACTCCTAAACTTTTAAGATTTATAAATTTTTTATGATTCATCATAGAGTGCATCAAATTTATCTATTTGAAAATACATTCACTAACTGAACGGAATCGCTTCCCCCATTCCAAGTCACCGTCACCTGAATACGTTTATTGTTGGTAGGGCCCGTGACGGATGTATCTAAATCAGTCGAATTAACATAGATAACTTGAACAGAACGAGCAAATCCGCTAAAGGTTGTTAAGCTGACTCCTTGGGCATTCTGAGGAGGACTTTCTGATAAGCCATTATAATCATCTACATCATCGTAAGAAGTGCTAAGACCCGCAGTATATCGAGACTCTCCAGTATCCGGCCCAATGGTAGATGGAGAAGTCGTCGGCCCTTGCGATCTATTTTCATCCCATTTTTTAGAAGCAATTTCTTCCATTAAATCCTGAGCCAACTGAGTTGCCAAACTCCGGAGCCTAACTTCACTCAGGCTGCTCTTCCAATTCAAAAAATAATACATCACCCCTGGCATGGCGAGTGCCAGAATGCCAATAGCAACGACGATTTCGATGAGGGTTAATCCATTCTGTTTTTTCATAAACTCCATTATGAAAATCCAAAAATTAAACATCAAAAATCAAAATGACAAATCAAAAATCAAAATTTTTCACAAGACTAGACATAAGACACATTTTGGATTTTAATCTGTCATTTTGCATTTTGATTTTTGGATTTTAAATTTATTACAACTTCACCTAAAGATCCACTTTCTCTAATTCAACTCGATGCCGTATACCCCGTCTCTCTTGTCACCGTCACATTAATCGCTCCATTAAGAACAATCAAACCGTCAGATGTTAAAGCAGTCCCACTCCCATTATAGGGTTTACCTCGAGAATCAAAATAGAGGGTGGAGGTGCTTCCAATACTGGCACTTGATAGAGACACTTCAGAATAGACTCCGGTCCCATACTGGACCGTGTAGGTCCCTTGATTTACTGGATCGGTGAGAGGAGTTGAAGGAGTTCCTGAAAACAAAGTATACGCATTCGTCCCTACATTAAAATCGACACCGCAGCGGGTGGACGTGGACATCGCTAGCGCTTGAACATATTGAATATCCGAAACCAATTTTTGGGCAGCGAGAGGAGGTTGAAAAGAAGAAATTCCTCGACTCAGAGGAATCAGTGCAAGAAGGGCAATAACCGTTATAACGATCATAAGTTCAACAAGCGTAAAAGCGAACCCTCTCGAGTCTGTATCACTTTTGAATGATACAACCCTTCTCACCGTTAAACCCCTTTTTTAAACAGGAAAAAATCAGCAACCCGTCGTTGTCGTTGCAACTGTTCCAGCTGGATCTGTATAAGTTAAATTACAGTTCGTTACCGCTGTGGTGAAATTAAAAGTCGCTACACCCGCTGCATAAGTAGCGGTAAATCCATCCGTGCTTTGCAAGGCCGAAGTGATTCCGGCAGATGTTCCCACTGGCACCCCTGCATTGGCCCCAGTTCCTGATGTCACAGTAACAGAGGTTCCATCCATATCAACTGTAGTCGCAGAAGTATTTCCTACCGCTTTATACTTTGCCTTGGCCAGCGAAGTAGCAGAGAGAACGCTTCCCTTCAAACCGTTAATCGCTGCAACCCGAGCATCCGCAGTAACTGTAATAAACCTTGGAATGGCAAAAACAGCGAGAATTGCCAAAATGGTCAAAACAACAATAAGCTCGATGAGCGTAAAGCCTTTCTGACTTTTCATAGGGTGCCACCCCTTTCTAATTGATAGATCCATTCTAGCATCTCGGATCTACCTTGTCAAACCAGGAACTGCAAAAATAATTTTCACAACCTCTTTCCTATAAATAAGTTAAATCAATAATTTTCTCTCTAGTCAATCATACATATGCGCTACAAATCACAAGCTTTAACAAGCCTAGGGCACTCCCTCTCCTCTTACCCCTATTTTTCTTTCTTGTAAAATAATATTAAAACGTTCATGATCTGCTGGGGTTTGTAATTTCATCAAATTGGGTTTCGTTGTGTTTTTTAACGTTCATGTTTAAAAGGAGGTTTGTATGCGTAGAGGGTTAACAACTTTATTGTTGGCGTTTTTTTTAGGATTGGCTTTTTCTCTTCAGGCGCTTTATCTTTCGATTGATCCCCCTGAGCTTTGGGACTCATCCAGTGCCGTCATTATCGGAAAAGTCACAGATTCTCAAGTCCAGGAGGAAGGAACTGGCAATATTGCAACTTATTTTACGATTAGCCTTGAAAAGGTATTTAAAGGAAATATTTCAAAATATCTTTTGCTTCGCTTGCCTGGAGGTGAAATCAATGGTTTTGGTTTATCCGTCTCTGATATTCCTAAGTTGGTTAAAGGCGAACGCCTTCTTTTATTTTTAGGCGAAAATCCTGATCACTCCTTTTATATCTTAGGAGGTTTTCAAGGAAAAATTTCTCTTAAAAATGGAAATGCACTCGAGTGGAACATAACTGAAAAAGAATTGCTTCAGCGTCTTTCATTGGGCTCAGCGGGACTTGTGGGATTAGAATATAATCCTTCCGCCACAACCTCATATGGGATTTGTAAAGACTCTGTAACGGGTAATAAAATTTATTGGACGAGTGGTGCTCCTACGGGAGGTTGGACCATTAATGATAACGATCCGAGTGGTCTTTCCTCTCAACAGCTTCAGGATGCCTATAACGCATCTGCTAATGCATGGAATCAAGCTGGGGCATGTTTTTCATTCGGGTCAGTTACGAATATCATTTCGGATTCGAGTCTAACCTCCAAAAAACAGGATGGAGTGAATGTCCTCACTTTTGGTGTTCCTGAATCAGGAGCTTTTGCAACAACGTACTATTGGTACTATTCCTCGGGTCAACTGATTGAATGTGATACCGTTTTTGATAACACCCTTACCTGGGCTGTCCCTGGCTGTAATAACCGCTCAGCTTACGATCTACAAAATGTTGCCACTCATGAATTCGGTCATTGGTTATGTTTAAATGACCTTACCTCGCGATTAGATATACTCGAAACGATGTTTCTTTACGGGCTCCCCGGAGGATGTCAAAAGCAAACTCTCTATAGTGGTGACATTGCAGGAATTCAGGCAATTTATGGAGCTTGCAAGAAGAAAGATTAAGGAAGATATAGGGATTAAAACAAAGAAGCCGAACTTGTACCCCAAGTTCGGCTTCTTTGTTTTATTAAACAAGCTTCGTGTTTCCCGTTATACTGGAATAACAACACATCCAGCAAGAAGACCTCGACTACTCATAAAATAATACTGATTGCAGGTCAAGTAAATCGTCAATCCGCACGGAAACTGTACTAAGAAACCTGAGGCTGTCGACGGATAATAGCAGTAAGGATAGTAATAGTAAGGATAAGAATAGGTGCAGGTTTCACTGCTTGTTCCTGAGTCAGAATAAGTCGTGTTGTAAGTTGTATTATACGTCGTCGTTGTCGTTCCTGTATCAGATGTGGTTTCTGCTGAAGTTGATGTTGTCGTTGTTCCGGAGGAATCAGTGCTAGTGGTCGTTGACGTTGTGTCGGTTCCTGATGATGAGTCAGTACTCGTGGTTGTTTCACCTGATGAGCCTTCCGTAGTTTCAGAGGAATCAGTGCTAGTGGTCGTTGACGTTGTGTCGGTTCCTGATGATGAGTCAGTACTCGTGGTTGTTTCACCTGAAGAGCCTTCCGTAGTTTCAGAGGAATCAGTGCTGGTGGTCGTTGACGTTGTGTCGGTTCCTGATGATGAGTCAGTACTCGTGGTTGTTTCACCTGATGAGCCTTCCGTAGAAGAAGTTCCTGTGCTTGAAGAAGTTGTCACCTCTCCAGAATGAGTCACACCGGAATCAGACACGGTTGTTGATCCATTGTACGTTCCACTATAAGTTTCCCCTGTCGGAGTTGTGGCTGTTCCTGAAGCTGTGGTCGTATAAGTCCCTGTTTCAGGATTATAAGTGGTTGACCCTTCTGTACTGACAGATCCACCTTCAGAACCTGTTGTAGAACCCGAATGGGAAATACTGTCGTCTGTAACAGTAGTCGTTCCATCATGGGTTGCAGAATAAGTCTCTCCCTCTGGAGTTGTTGCTGTTCCAGATGCTGTAGTTGTATAAGTTCCCGTTTCAGAATCATAAGTGGTCGACCCTTCTGTACTTACAGATCCCCCATTAGGTCCCGTTGTTGTCCCAGAATGAGACCCTCCAGAAGAATTAGCCGTCGTGTAACCCGCATGCCCTGACGCGTAAGTGGTCCCATCAGCTGTTTGCATACCCGCTCCAGTCGTACCCGCATGATAGACTCCCTCACTCGTTAGAGCGGTGCCTCCAACATGTCCTGCAGCGTAGGTCGTCCCATCCGCAGTCGTAGCAACGCCACCCGTAGCTCCAGCATGATAAACACCACTATCAGTTGCAGCTGTAGCACCCGCATGGCCTGCCGCATAGGTCGTTCCACTGGCTGTTGTTCCGGTCACTCCAGCTGCTCCTGCATGATAGACACCACTATCTGTTACGGTGGTAGCACCCGCATGACCTGTTTGAAAACTCCCACCTGCAGCTGTCGTTCCTGAAGTTGTTCCTGCCTGATAATAAGTCCCTGTACTTTCATCATACCCTGCAACTCCACTTGAACTAACACTGCCTCCTTGAGACCCTGTGGCCGAAGCATTGTATTGACCCGTCTCACTGTTATAGGAACCCCCGTAATCAACACTCGCAGTTTCTCCAGACGCTGTCGTATGAGAAACTGTCCCTCCGGTACTGGTGGTACTCCCATCTGTTGTGGTTGAACCATCTACAGTGGTACTCCCTCCGGCTACATTCGTATGTGTGCCACCATAAGAGCCATCATCGGATGAAGTCGACCCCGAGGATGTATTACTTGAAGATGTGGTGCTACTTGACTCGGTCGTAGCGGAAGAAGTTCCAGTACTTCCGGAAGTAGACGTAGACTCAGAACCAGAGCCCGAAGATGAAGTTAATCCTGAAGATCCATCACTCGAAGAGGTTGTACCACTTGTCTCCGTTGTAGCAGAAGAGGTTCCACTGCCTTCTGAAGTTGCACTTTGTTGACTTTGATCCGACTCTTTTTGATTGCCAGAGGACTGATTATTTTGAGACTGTCCTTGAGATTGCTCTCCTCGAGAACCCGAAGAGCTTCCCTGACCAGAAGTGGTCCCTTGCTGATTTTGGTTTCTTCCTTGTTGAGACTGATTTTGGTTAGTCCCTTGCTGAGATTGGCCCCTTCCCTGTCGATTTTGATTTGCTCCTTGTTGGTTTTGTTGACCAAAGCCCTTCTGGTTCTGACCTTGTGATTGTCCTTGGCCTTTACCTTGTTGTCCCTGTTGGTTTCCAAATCGGCCTCCAGAATTCTGACCACTCTGAGAACCTCCTCCATTTCTAGAACCAGAGAAAGGTCCTCCACTGGATTGATTATTTCCCTTGCCTTGAGAAAAAGGACCGCCTCCTTGCCCCCCCGATTTTCCTCCTCCAAATCTAGACGAGCCACTGCCACTGCCCTTGTCACCCTTCTTAGAACCGCTTCCAAGGCTAGATGATTTACTACTCCCTCCACCTGATCCTCTGTTGGCAAAACCGCCACTTCCACCTTCAGAACTTCTATGACCACCTGAGCCTAAGCTTGTTCCACTAGAGCCTCCTCTACTTCCAAAATTTCCTCCGGAACCACCCCCAAAACTCTTTCCTCCACCACCTCCTCCACCTCCCCGTTTAGCTTGAGCAACATCGGAAATGCAAAAAATAAAAGAAACCAAGACCAGCGCTACCATTCCTTTAAAAAAAGAATTTCTCATCTTTGTATATCCCCTTTTCTGCCCCACCAATTCCAAAATTTTTTTAATATGTTTTTACCCTGCCTTATTACTTGTCGTTCAATTTAGAACGATTTTATATTTTACCTTACCACCCTACAAAACCGCAAGATAATACATTCCTACAAGCTAACATTTATCAATATCACATGATTCTTAAAAAAATCAAACACAAATGAACTTTGGGTTCGGTCAGTCCATGCAAAGTCCCATAAATGGGGCGACTGCAAATCTATGGCAAAGCCGTAATTGCTGTTACCTTTTCATTTGCAGAAAGTTGTAGTGAAGCATGAACAATATTCCAACTATAGAGATTAATTTCATCTTGAGTTTGATTCCCTGTATTCCAGGTGATCTGATCTTCGTAAACATATTCTCTAAGAACAACCTCATCGGTCAAGCTGTCAATTAATATATCCGGATGATAAGAGAATAAGGTCACATTCCCGCTTCCGTACGTAAAGTGAATAATCGTCGGCTGTCCATTCCCAATCCCTGCATTAATCGAAGTTCCTTCGGGTTTCACTGCGGTTGCCCAAACTTCATAATTACTCGGAAGAGAACTAAAATTAGTAAAGAACGGGCCTCCATTAATAAAAACATTTTAATGAATGAATTTTTCATATTTTCCTCTCTTTATTCAAAATTTTTATGCTTCAGAGAGTAGACGAAGGATAAGGCTGGAAGGTTACATGGATTTTTAATTAATTCATCTACCTGTATACCAATAAGTTATAAAAACTAATTATTAATTTTATAACTGTACTGCATAAAAAGTTGATTATTTATGCAGTACAGTTATAATAGTGCACACGATCCCACCACCTCCCGATCCCCGGAATGTGGATTAGATGGGGTGGATGCGTAAGGAGGAATTAGAGTGATAATTAAATTATATATCATTGGCTCGAGCCACAGGCAGGTGGTGGGATGAGAGAGATATTGCTTTCACAAAAAAAAGAACGGGACACCCTGCTCCAAAAACCAACCACCGCACGTGAATCGCTCATTCAAACGCGACAGACGATGGACAATCAACTCATCAAAGTCGTGATTGGACCGCGGCGCTCAGGAAAGTCCACATTCGCAATTCAGCTTCTTCGGGAGAAGAATTTCTCTTACATCAATTTTGATGATGAACGACTTCAAAACATCACGGACACAGATGATCTTCTTCAAAATATGATTGCTGTGTACGGACAAACTCCTTTCATTTTTTTTGACGAAATACAAAATCTACCTCGCTGGGAACTCCTGGTGAATCGTTTGCAACGGCAAGGGCTCCGCCTCATCATCACGGGTTCCAACTCGCAACTTTTGAGTGGTGAACTAGCGACTCATTTAACAGGGCGATATCTTGAACACACCCTCCTGCCCTTTTCGTTTGGAGAATTTCTTTCTGCAAAAAAAATTGATCCCAAACCGTTATCTCAAACAAAACAAGATCAAGGGGTTATTCTCAAACATCTGGATGACTTTTTTTTGCAAGGAGGATTCCCTGAGATTGTCGTTGATGGCATCAGCCCTTCACCTTACCTCAAAACCCTCTACGAAAACATTCTCTTCAAAGATATTGTGAAACGCTACAAGGTCCGTTTCATCAAGCAGCTCAGCGATCTGGGCAACTATTTGATGACCAATCATTGCGGTCACATGACCTACACAAGTCTGATGAAATTTTTGAACCTCAAAAGCGTTCACACACTTCAAAACTTTACCGAATACCTCTGCCGCACCTATTTGATTTTTTTGGTGAACCGCTTTTCCCCAACACTCAAGACACAGATCAAGAGTTCCAAAAAGGTTTACGGGTTTGACCAGGGAATGATCGGCGCCGTTAAATTTCAAAATTTTGACGATAGAACGAAGATCTTGGAAAATATTGTGGCCATTGAACTGGCTCGCAGAAAAAGTGAATTTTTTTACTATTTCACTCGTAACAATAAAGAGGTAGATTTCCTGGTTAAAAAAGGATTTGAAGCTGAACAGTTAATACAGGTTTGCTATGACCTCACCGTTCCCTCAACAAGACAACGAGAAATTCAAGCCTTAATAACCGCAAGCGAAGAGGTGGGGTGTAACGACCTGGTCATTCTCACAAGATCTCAAAAAGGAATCGAAACAGTGGAGAAAAAAGAAGTTCGTTTGATCCCTGTCTGGGAATGGTTGCTCTCGTCTCCTTCCCTGTAATTCCAATGATCCTTCGAGATCATCGTGTGCAATGAAAGTTCTCACTATCATGTTTTTTTGTAGTCGCCCGATTTATCCCCCCACCAATCTATCCAACCATGCAACGGCCCCATAAATGGGGCGACTACAAAATGAGGTAAAAATCACATCATGGTCAGACGAACCTTAGAGTTTTTACCAAGCTCATCATAGGCTTTTAAGAGAGAGGTTTGTCTTTTGAGGAGTTTTAATTCCTTGCGTTCGTCAATCAGGCCATGAATTTCGAGGGCCTCTTCCTTAGATAGGCCCAACTCCATTATTTGCTCGACAGTCAATAATTCTGGGTGATCAAGCATCAGCACCCAAATGGACTGAGCAAGTGTTGTAAGATGATCCGTATAAACTCGGCGTATCTTTTCAGCCTCTAAATAAGGTTCGCACAATTCTTTCTTATTTTTATGCGCCAAAAATCGAATCTGTTCCTGAGGCTGAACTTCCGGATGAAGACGAAGAACCCCTGCTATAACAGCTTCTGAAACACCTTCCTGAATGCTTCCAAGATCAATCACTTGATCCTCACGAAGAGAAAATCGTTTTTTAATTTGATCCAGACTTGCAGCGTTACGTGTAGAGTTAAAAAAGACCATTTGCACAGAATGCTTTAAGCGTGCGAGAACTTCCGAAAGCTCTATAGCATCTTGATCAACCATTAAATCAAGATCCACCAAAATATATTGAGGAAATTTGCGGTCTAAACTTTTAGCTTTTGCTTCCAGGAGAGGTAAAAATGGATCTGACTCAACGACTTTTCTCCTCAAGGCTAAGCGTCTAAAAACATTTCTCACCTCTCCCCGATCCGGAATCAAAGCCGAAGCAACTGCCGTTTTTTGCGGACCTAATTCTTCATCTATCACGGGCGGAAAAGGAGTTAAAGAATCTTCTACTCTCTGGGCTTGAAAATTAAACTCAAGTTCTTCACTCGATGAAACTGCCTTTGATTGTTTTTCTAAATTTGAAATCGCTCCCAATAAATTTTCACCCTCTTCAACAGACGCTAAACGAGAATATTCAGCTAAAACTTTTTCTCCGAGCAAAGCAGCTGAAATATTTTCTTGAGTATAATCTGGAGCTCTAGATTTTATTCTATCCAAAACTATTTGCGCCACATCTGCTAGGAATCTTTCCTCTTCGCCAGACTTGACACCTGATCCGCTCGCAAAATACCCGTCCATCGCATGACCCAATCTTATCAAAACATCCTCAACAGAATGATGGTCAACATAATCATTGAATTCAGAAAGATTGCTAAAGCCAAGGCAAGAAACGGGCTCGCGGCTTAAAACATTTTGATCCATTGCACTCATAAAATGATCAAGAGTACTCTCCTTAATTTCTTCATCAATCTGAATTAATGTTTTTTCTTTTAACAGGGATGAATTGTTTTGTGAAATAAGCGTGTCTATTTTTTCTATCATTTCTGCCATGATATCTGCCACCTGATTTCCAAAAAAATGGACGAGACGATCAGCACAGTAGGATTGAATAGCAGAAGGGACTAAAAGGCTGCGATAGATTTCCCTTTGTGATTCTTCTATAGAAAAATCAACATTCTCTAGAGCTATAAAAAATTTGTCTAAGACAACGTTGATTTGTGATTGCGTCAAGATGGTCAAGTCCTGTGACCCTATTTTCTCATTCCACAATCGCTCAAAAATCTCATGGGCATGGATTTGTCGGGCAATGGCCGTCTGACGATCCTGAGGAAGTTTAGCTAAACGTTGTGAAAAAGTCTGTGTTACATAAGGCGTGCCATCACGACCTCTTAAAACATAGGCTTGAGCACTTTTTCCATCAAGACCCGTAAATGTAATGTAAGGATCCCCCTCAGTATAAGAAGCGATCCAGCCATCAGATTTAAATTCTGAAAAATCAATCTGACTCATAGAGAGGGCTGAAAGATGATGCGGCCCATTTTCAGGAGTGACACCACGACTACGAGCATAACTTAAAAATGCATCGACGACCGTTTCAGAAACGGGTGATTGATCCCGAAGTGTCCGGGTAGAGGGTCGCCTTCTTTTTCCTTTCTTATATTTTGAACTTCTAGCAGGCTTATCAGTACTTTCAAGCTCTTCCCCTTTTAAAGGAGTATTAATTTGAGATATTAGACCGTTCTCTCTCCACTCTGGAACAATCTTGCGCCACTCAGGACGAATAAGGCTTTGAACCAGTGTTTCAAATTCTTCTGGAGTTATAATTCTAAATCCCAATAGGTAATAGATTTCCTCCTCATACTCCTCTTTGCTGAGTTGTAACGCACGGATCACTCTGTGAATCAACGCATAACGTAATTCTCGAATGGTAGAGGTTTCCTGGGCTCCTGACATTTTCGCAAAGACCAATCCATGAGCATTCTTTTGAAGAAAAATGCTCACCCCTCTTTCATGACCACGCTTAACATAGTCCTCACCATAGATTGCGCGAGACAAAAGAATCATCGCTCGTAGAGTTGTACAACGCCGATTCAGGTCCCCTCCCAAGATTTCGGTTATTTGAATGTCTTTTCCTCTTCTTATGAGTTCAAAACGATCTCCGTTTTTAACTTGTTCACGTAAGTTAGCATATCGTCTATCCACTCGATGTACAACTTTCGTCTTAATTACTCTGACAAAATCCTCATAATTTTTAGAAACAAGGGGACTGGCAAGTAAATCGATCACAATGGGTTTCCTGCTATCATCTTCAGGATGAATCATTCTGAGTGGGACAATGGTTTCAATGTTATTTTCAAACTTCAGTACAATGTAGGCACGATTTTTCTTCTCAACCTTCTTTCTTAATGTTTTGTAATTTTGGCGCAAATCGTCCGACACTTGGTCAACCGTTTCTTGGAAATCAACGAGATTCCTTGTCATTGTCAATTCATAGAGACGATGGTTTGCAGGCCCATAATCTGCGTAAGCGACCATGTCAGGAGTCAAAATCTGGACTTCAGCATAGATGCTCTTTGAAGAACCTGGAATATTCACGGGTATATCAATGTGAAGGCTTTCAAGTCCAGATCGCCGATGTCTTGCAATCTGATCATCATAAGCCCGTCTCTGTGAAAAAACAGGAAGCGAAGAAATAGCATAGGCTGTCGGAATATCCTTTACAACAATCATGAGTCGAATCACATCGTACATTTCATCAACGCCCTTATGACGATATTGGACTTTTCTTTGGATAGCATAAGGACCTTTGAGCCCTCCTTTAGCGCTTACAATATTTGCCTTCTCTCCAGTGTATTCTGCCTTAATCTTTTTCAGAAGTTCTTTGGGAAGTGTCACTTCTGCATAGCGTCTCAAGCGATCATCGTAAGGAACACCCATCACCTTTTCAACTTCTTGAAGAATACTTTCATGTTGATCAGGTTGAATATGTCGAAAAGCCAAATCTTTAAAAATCATTTCTAGGGGTTCTTGACTCACCTTACCTCTCTTTCCAACTTGCGCTAATTTCATATTCAAATCCCCCGCCAGAGAGGCCCAGATATAGACCATTTCCTCAAATTTTCTTTTTTTCTCTTCAGGCTCAAGTTTTTCTCCGGTCAGGCCTTCAAGAACCGCCAGTTGATGTGCCATAAGAAGTTCGAAGGCTTCAGGACGATCGATCATACTGACCACCATGTCTTTAAAATCCTGAACATAGTAAGGCCCAATATGTGATTCTCTATCTGATTTAAGGTGGCCTTGGTAGGGAATTGTCCTCATCCTATTCACAGGGCCGACGATTTTTTTGATTTTTTCAAACCAATCTCCCAAAGGAGATGGACCATTGGTTTTAAGTTTAGATTCTGGAATTTCTAATAGTAAAGCGGCTGCAATTAACTCTGGATTTTTTTCCATCTGGCTAACGCGATACACCCTGCGAATAGCACGAGAGAGGTCCCCCACTTTTCCATGCTGGCTATAATAATCAAATGCAAATTCAAAAACTTCCTTCAATTCTATAAGATTTTCAGGCGTCAACAGTAAACCCAATCCAAAGAGAGCAGCCTGTCCTGAATAGTGTTCACTGTATTCAGAAAGAATATATTCAGTTTGAGGCGCCTTACCCTTTCTTAAGAAAAGGCCTGGGATCAGAATTCCCTGATGAATAAGAGCTTGAACCCGAGAAGCAGGTAAAAAGCGCTTATTATGACCTTGACCATGAACAACGACAAAATCCCCTTGGTCAACTTTAAGAGCAAGAAAATGGGTGAACGCCTCGCGATTGACCGATAAACCCTTTTGAACAAGACTTTGATATAACATTGTCGCTGTGGGAGGATTAAAAGTTTGCGGCCTTGTATAAGAGCTAAATATTTCATCAAATAGGATAAATTCGTCAAGGCTACTTAAGAGAATTTGATCGTCTAAATCCAAAAGAGATGCTACAGAAGAACCCTCTAAAAAAGCTGTCTCAACTTTTTCAACGAGTTCTGCGAGAATATCTGCAACAGCTTCATGAGAAAGCTGTGCAAGCTTTTTCTCAATGAAACTTTTCATAGCATCCACTTTAAATAGAGATCGATAAGAGCTTTGATGAGGTCCAGAAGAAGAGAAACCTAATTTTTCCATTTCATTAAAGAAACGATTTAAAATAACATCTATTTTCGCTTGACTAACATCATTCAAGGATCCTTCACGCATCTCTTCATTCCATAATTTTTCAAAAATCTCATGGGCATGGATCTGACGGGCAATGGCTGTTTGACGATCCTGAGGCATTTCAGACAAACGTTGTGAAAGAGTCTGAGTTATATGAGATACGCCATCATAACCTCTTAAGACATAGGCCTGAGCACTTTTTCCATCAGGGCTGGTAAATGTAATATAAAGATCCCCTGGATCATAAGAAGCCGTCCAGCCTTCGGAATTAAATCTAGAAAAATCGATTTTGTTCAGAGAAAGGGCTAAAAGATGATACAGCCCACTTTCTGGAGCTGCGCCATGATTTTTCACATAACTCAAAAACGCATCGACTACTTTTTCAGAAACCGGGGATTGATCGTGGAGGGTGCGAGTGGAGGGGGAAGTTAATTCATTGTATCTGTGAAGTAATGCACTCCTTGCCCTTTGATACTCTAAAGTTTTTCTTCCAACAGATGAGAAATGGATGATATCTTCAAGAAGTTTTAAATCTTCAGGTGTTTCAATAAAGCGTGCCTTTCTAGTTATATCCAAAAGAAGGGCCTTTCCAATAGCCCTCATGTCGCTTGGATCTAAGAAGCGTCTCACCGAAGGCAAATGACCTTTAAAAACTCTGTGAATGGCTATGCCTACTTCTTGGAAACCTACTGTCCTGTAAGTTTTCCATTCTTTTCTTGGGTCTACCATCCTCAACTCCGGATAAAGGATTTCAACCCCTTTGAATTTCGGTTCTTGATAGGGCCCTACCAACATTCCCAATATCTGATCTCTTATCATTTCAGTAGGATTCTTCGGTCCAGAACTTGCTACCAAAAGATTTCCCGGCCCTTTCAAAACTCCAGGACGATGATGTGGGATGATGTCCATTTCCCCAAGATCTACAAAATAGACATCCTGAACGCTCACCCCGTTTTCATCGCGCTCTGCAATCATGATATTGGCGGGTTTCGGATCTTCTAGATAAATCCCTTCTTCCACCATCATTCTAACAAGTTGAGTCAGAATAGAAACACCTGTAGAGCGCCACCTCCTCTTCCACTCTAAAACATCCTCGCCTGTCCTCCTCTCCATATATGCATCAAGGCGCGAATATCCAATATATTCCTCAGTTGTCACCCGATTAATCCTCTCCGGATACTCATCATGAATTTTTGGATGAAAAACGCCGAAAGTACTCACGCCTCTTCGTCTTGTTGAGGAAGAATAATACTGATGGCGCAGCATTTCCCTTTTTAGATATCGAAAGCCGACTAACCGAGGTAGAAAAAGCTGAAAGGGTTTGATTGCCTTAAAGACAACCGGAAGAATGCGACCACCCCTTAATTTTACATCGGCCCTAAAACTCATCTTCCAAGCACCTTCCCCAATAAAGAAGATGTCAATATTTTCAATTTCACTAAAATCCAAAGTCTTCATTCCATAGAGAATAAATAGTGTTTCGGCAAGAATATCCGTCTCTAGAATAGATTTTTTAATGTCAGAGATTGCCCTTTCGAAAATCTCTCGATAAGTTTTTTTTGCTCGATCGATCACACCCCCCTCTAGCTGAAGAATCCGATCTTGAAATTCGTATTCCTGGAAGGCACGATCAATGTCTATTTCTAAAAACCTTATCTTCCCTTCCAGTGCTTCTGACTCAAAATGGATTGAGTTCAAAACATTTGGGAGATGATCCACAAAATAGTTCAGCACGTTATTGGCCAGAGTTCTGATTCTAATGGGCTTGGTTTCAGAATCTGCATAGGCGTCGCACAAAAAATCATCTGAGAAAAGGGTCCACCACGCAACCTCAGAGCGAAAGTCGACAAAAAAGCCGGGATTGGTGAATGATTGCTCTCGAATGACATGGAAGAAATCGGCAATGATTTGTTTCCTTGCCCTTGGATATTGAGAATGAACATGGTGCTGTGCTCTTAGAAATTTGAGGATATAGGTCTTGCAGCGATTGGAGAGGGGAATTTCTTTTAAATATTTGACGATTTGGCGCCGATCTATCTTTCCCTCATACCTCGGATCAATCATGACACTTAAAAAGGCATTGATGACGGGGAGCCAACGGGTTCTCTCTTCATGGGATAGATCTTTCCTCCACTTTGCTTTAAGCTCTGATACCCTGCCATCATCCCCTTGCGAAGCCTTTTCTTGAACGCCAAAAATCTCTACCAGACTGTCAATAAGGGTCGAGCCATATTGTCTGATAAATCGTTCATGGTAAGGGCGGCAAATGCCATGATGCTTTATAATCAGGGCCTTGGGATCCACTTGAATGTGGTGGAGTTCAGGATAGATTTCTTGAATGATGCCTTGAATTTCTTCAGGGGTTGCGTGAGGGGCTAAGGCCAAACCCATTAAAAAGGCTTCCAGTTGAAGACGATTAAAATAATGAATCACTTCTTTGGAGATCGCTATTGAATTTGCTGGGATATCTTTTAGGGTGGATGGAGGCGCTAACGCATTGAAACCAAAGATGCAATCCTTTGGGTTGTGTCTTCCTTCTGGGATGACAACAGGGAAAAGGACGATTTTGCTTTTTGTTAAGTCGTCGAGAGCTTGCGTAAGTTTCTCAGCAAAGACGTGGCCTTTGTATTTTTTCAAAAGTTCTATCTTCCAAGACTGGGTATCAGGAAGGATATCTTCGAGCTTCGATTCTTCAAACTCGATTTTAAGAGGGGCCTTGACTCCAGGCCCTCCTGGCGGTACCGAAGGTCTTCTTTCTCTCCCATTGGCAAAATCCTTGATTCTATGCCCGAGAGGATTCCAGTCATCACTTCCCATGTCCCAAAAAACCTTTTTAGCCCTCGTCTCTAGATTAGGAATCCGAGGATAGTGCGCATGAAAGATAACAGGCATGAGGAGTCGTATCAATTGATGATGAGGACCCATAAAGTGAAAGAATTCGTGGCATAGTGCTTCATCGACTATCGATGTTTCATCTTGATGACGATTTAGAAAGTCTAGATTGAAAAAGAGATGGCCTTTCTCACCGATTTTCTTCCAATGTCCAATGTGATTTGGATTATTTCTAAAGGCATGGGCATGGGTAAGGTCAAAATTGCGTATGATATCAGTCATAAAATCTATAAAGTCACCTAAACTCATGTTTCTTAAGGATTGAGAAAGGGGATCACGGCTATGATCAATCCGATCCAACTCGGCGTCAATGGCCTTTATTTTTTCAGATAATCTTGATTTCGACCACCCCTCCCTTTGCCTCGTCTTCGAAGGGATTGCGTGGTAGGAGCTTTCAAAAAATTTTCGCTGAGCGAGTAAAAATTCCCGATAGCCTCTACTATTTGTAAACTTGTCTTTGACTGCATATCGCCTCAAGCCTTCTTGAAATCGTTGAATGATGATTTCTTTTCTTTCGGCAATGAGTTTACGAAGAGCTTTGTCATCCTCTGAAGAAGGACGGTTCACAATGCTATTCCAAGGGGGTTCATGATGATCGCGATGTTTTCGGCGCCTCATTTGAATGGCACTGTAATGATGGACATCCGCCAGTTCAGCAACTTTGACAAGATGTGGATCATGGACGGCAAAAGACGGGATAGAACCCTCATCTCCTGGAAGCAATTTCCTTAAATCCTCCGAAGAAAACAATGAGGAATCAAGACTGACCAAACGCAGATTGCCCACGAGTTGATCTTCAACCCCCAGTTCTTTTAAAAGGGAGACGATTAACCTTGAAGCCAGGATCAGATCTCTTCTCTGACTTTCAAGGGCATGATGATGAGGGGGTAAGATGAGGACATTACTCGGTTGAGATATAGGATCATCATTGTTCTCAAAGGATAAAACAATATTTCCATGAGGCTCTTCGCCTTGGGAGAGAAAAGAGGGGTTCTTGGCCAAAAGTGCGTGAGAGTTACGAAAAGAATATTGACCTGTCAAATCCGCTTCAAAAGGAGTAGCCAATACCATTTCTAGTGTATCACCTCGAAAGCGATAGATTGCGATAACTTCCAAGTATGAATTTTTAGATGGGTATGCATGGGTTTTATTAGCCCCATCCTTTCGAACAAACTCAGGAATGATTTGAGCCAATTGAACGGTAGCTTGATCAATGGGCATTCTGTAATACACCTGATTGAGTGAGGTCTCCAGCTTAATGTCTGGTTTCAACTCGATTAAAATGATGTCTCGATCTTGAGGATTGACGCAGCGCCAGACTTTCTGGATTGCCCGCATTCGAAAAAGTTCCATGGCATGCTCTTCATCAATAATCATCGTCCCATTCGTCGTCAGAAAAAAACCTCTTTCTCGAAATAAGGGTGGTAAGTCCTCTAGGGTTAAATTTATTTCTTGAGCGCCTTGACCCAAGGATTGAAGAGGTCTTGTGATCCTTGCTGCGTCCACATTTAAAGCATAATAAGGCCTCACCCCCTCTGGACTGGCCTGGCTTTTCTCAACAGGTATAAAGATATTGACGTTGTGAAAGGGCGTTCTCCAAAAATAGAGTTCAAGCATGATGCGAGGTTGATCGGAAGCGTTACGTATGGTATGGATTGAACCCGGACCTCGTGTCACAATTCCAACTTTGCCAGAATCTAGTTCATGTTCTTCCAATTTCTGTAATCTCAAAACTTGACCATCCCAACCTTTTCCAAATTTATTTAGGGATGACGCTTCTTTTAATTGATAAACCGTTTCCTTCATTCCAGCCCCTAAAGGACAAGTCAAACCTAAGGCACCTCCATGATTATGAATTCGAGTTTCTCCACCTGGAGCCCAGACATGAGCAAAGATTCCAAATTTTTCGGACATACATACACCATTACGATGATAATCTTCATCCCCTTGGGGATAGTCAATAAGGTAAGGAAGAAATACATTTAAAAGATCATGATGCTGAGCGACCCATTTTTCAATGATCGGAGCACTAACTTGGGCAAAGGCTTGTTGGTCTTGGCTGTGAATTTTAGCTTTTGGATCTTGTACTTGTAATTGCCGTCCAAATTCATGACTTTGTAAAGCCTCTTGTAATTGTGTTTCTAAACCGCCAAAAATAGATTTTAGAATTTCTTTTTTTGTTTCGGATTCTGTTAAAGAACTTTCTTCAGGAGGATTTTGCTCCAAATCTTTGGCTAAAAGCCAAGCATTAGGCCAAAAATGGTCTGGTCTAAGAATATCTTTTGCTGCCAAAGTTGCATAATAAATTTTATTTTTACCTTTAAGAGAAAGTTTTTGCATCAACTGCATAAACTGAACAGGTTCTAATTCAAACGCATACTGAAAAAGCTTTGTGGTTAATGTAGCTTCTTCATTATTTAAAATTCGACTAAGCGTCCCCATTTTATCTTCTTCAAGAGCCCTGCGATTAAGCTCGTCTTCAAAATTAGGCTCGCCTTTTAAATTGACTAATTGACAGGGGCGAACCTCACGAACCCCCATTTGCGAAAAGAATTGATAGGCCTTCTGGAGTGTGGTCCCCGTTGTATAACAATCATCCAGAAAAATCACACGCTTTCCTTTGAGAGCTTCCGTGTCATCAACAGAAAAACCATTAAAAACATTTGTTCTAGAAGGGAGATCTAACCCCGCATACTGAGCTGTCTCAGGAGCACGATCTGTTCTTAAAGGAACCAGTGTGATTCCAAATTCTTGAGCTACCTTTTCAGCAACCAGCCGAATTGGACTTGGAATATCAAAACCTTGAGGACTAGCAATCACCCATTCTTCACCTGGATGCAGACGATCACCTAATTCTCTACGAATTCTTTCAATCATTCTTTGTGCCCAGTATTCAACTTCATCCGGGTCTCCCAACTTCATCAGGGAGTACGATGTCTGTGTTTCCACTGTATTTCCCTGTTCAAACGTCTCCAGAGCCATGTATCCCCTGGAAATTTCTTCCAGCCACTCCGTAGGTTGATCCTCCTCGATTTTCTGATTTCCAAAATTAATGGATTCAATTTTTTGATCAACTTCTACTGAAATAGCCTCTAAAATCTTCTGGGGATCTTCATCCGCCATTCTTTTGACAAGATCAACGGCCCAGCCTGTACTTCCATCCTCGCTCCTTGCTTCACACCCCAACCGATGGAAATAAACATCCATGGCCCTCACCCGCATCTCCCATAATCCATTACGATCTAAAGTCTTTATAATCCAAGTTCGTAAATCGCCATGATTAAGCTCTTGATCTGAAAGACCCAGAACAATTTCCCCAAATCTTCGCCATAATCTCAACTCAACAAGCTCATGCGCCACCGTCGACCAATCTTTCGCATATACACTATTTCGTGAAAGCCCTGCATGGCCAACAACTTCTTCAAAATCTTCACCGATAAAAATTTGTTCTTTTTTATCTGTTACATAGTCGGGCGAAAGTATTTTTTTTGTCTTCTCATCTCTATTTTGACTAAATGATTTTAAATTTACTTCTGATTTTAGTTCCACAAGCAATGTCCCCTTCAAAAATCCATCTCTTTTCTCCCAGCATCTTAAAATATTACTTCTTAGAGCGCGAACCTGATTAATTGAAACAATCGCCGTATCAGCTGTCGTAATAATCGGCCCCCTTGCCAAACCCCTTGCCAAATTTTCTTCAGTTACAGGGATTTCTTCAGCCTCTTCTCTTAAAGTAACAAATAAAGATTGCTTCACTAAATCTAGAGGAAGCTTCATCACGCTATACTTTCCCTCTTCATTTTCAACAGGAATAAAAACTTTCATATGAGAGAGTGGAATTTCTCCCCAAATATAAATCTCAAGCATAAAACACGTTTTATTCACTGTATTCTGAATCTGGTGAATCGTATCAGTACTAGGTAAAAGGGAATCCACCTCTCCTGGGACAACGAACTTTTCTTCTTTTTGAATCAGAGAAGTCGTATTGACACTTTGATCATGGTTTAAAAATCGCCTCTCAAACAATCCTGGCGTGAGTGAACAGACAAAACCTAAAGCATCGCCATGATCGTGAATGAAGGTGTTTTCCAGAGGATTGAACGAATGAATAAAAATCCAAATTTGAGAAGAAAATTTTATTGAATACCAACCATGGACCTCTTTTTTAGAGTCATGAACAGTTTGAATAAGTGGAAGTAGTTCTGTGATTTCACTTCGGTGATTTTGAATCCATGATTGGATAACAGGGGTCGCTAACTCTGCAAATTTTTGCTGATTCGGACGTGTGATGGTTTTCAAACGCATTTTCTGAAAAAGCTTACTTGGAATGAGAAGACGGTATAATTCATCTTCCAAACCTTTAAATAAAATTTTTGTACGCCTTCTGATTCGTTTTTCAAACGCCTTCTCCACTTGATCGTTTGCAACCCCATGCTCTTTACCCACTCCAACAGCGTTGATAGAAAGATCAGGGATAGACGATAAGGTTGAAGTTTGACCTGTGGCATGGTAGACTTCCGGAAGAGGAGCAAGTACCCTATGAAAGCGGTTTTTGAAGCGGTAGAACGTCTGGTAGATACGCTGACGCCCAGTGAAAAATTCAGGATCTATAAAAAAATTGAGCCATCGACTCACGAAGAACGCCTCGACATCCTCTTGAAGCGGATTCGACGACGTGCTTCTAAGTCTCCTATCTCTGACCGAGAGTTGAAACAAATGTGCGATGAAGTCCGTCAAGAACTCTATCGAGAACGTTCCAAAACTCGTCGTTGACACCAACGTTCCAATCATGCCCCCAAATTGTTTTCCTGCCTGGCTCGAAGGTGGTTGAGCATCTGAAATCTTAGCAGAACCTGACGCAAAAGTGAGTCTCCCTACCGTAATCGTGGTAAGACCTTTATCAGGACGAGGAATTGGGGTGTATTCCCATTGGAGCCCTGCAGCCTGTGCAGCGGCCTTAAATTCTTCAACACATACCGTGTATTGCCTGGAATATCCATGGCTTGCCTTATAAGAAATAGCTAAAGTTTTCCCTAGAAAATCTCTGACTCGTCTTGGATCTACGCCATGGAGCTCTGGGGAAATTAAACCAAATCGGCCAATGAATGGAGCCCAGCTTTTAAGATGGTTAATAAGATTTTGTTGGAGTTCTAGAGGAGGAAGGGGTCGCCCATCTTGATCCACATAAGCCCCTTTTTCTACGCTTTCGATAGAAGGATCAACTGAGTCAGGTCTTTCATAAGGTCGATTATGATCCAGGAATGATCTAACATGGAGAAATTGAGAAAGGTCTAGCCCGCATTTCTCATCAGATTTCGTCACGAGAGCGTCGAGTCCGCTTTGGATGCGAGGAAGACGACCGAGACCATACGAGGCATACTTTGCAGTATGTTGAGTGTGGCCGACCGAGTCTGACGAAGCAGACGAGGCGGAATCGGCGCTCGCAGTAGAAATGTGATGAGAAATGCGGGCTAGGCTATATTTCTCTTGAACATCTCGTGCAAGATCATTGGGTCGAATGATATTTCCAAAAACGACGTGATAGAATTTTTCAGGAATACGTGCAGCCTTCAAATTCTTTAAAGTAGATTTTCGTGAAGCCTCGTTATAGTCTGCTCCAATCAGAATAAGATGATAATCTTCATATTTTTTCTTTAATGCTTGATATTCATCACATGGGTGAGTCTTACAACCTTTTAGCTTTCTATCAAAATCCTCTATTTTTTTAGCTTTGATCTTCTCAACCAAATGATAAAGATGAATTAAAAAAGTTCCGTCGCCACACCCCATATCAGCAATGCCTTTAGGCCATTCTTCAATCGGGTGGCTAAAAATCTCACGAACCATCACATCTATTTTCTTAAAATAGGTTTCATGTGCCCCGCCACTTCCCCAAACATTCATGGCACGATTCACATGGCTCTCACTCCCATCAGGATTCCGAGGAAAAAGTTCACTGAAAGGCTTTCCTGTTATTAAATCTTTTAGTTTCACAAATGTAGCCAAATAAGAAGTCGTAACGCCATAAGATCGAGTCAAAGAAGCCGCACAAATTCCTCTATCTGTCATTGACCATCGGTCATCTTTTTTCTCCATCCAACCTAATTGGGCAAAAAAATCAAACGTGGATTGAAGATGATGGGCTTCCCCTAATTTTTTTAAATCCTCTGAATGAACTCCCCAACTTCCCTCTTGGAAGAAATCAAAGGGGATTTCTGCAAGCTGCCGATCCCGTTCACAAATAGGTTCAAAAAAGCCACGCCTTCCCAGAGCAACCATCATGGGACCTGCCAGCATGCCGTTAAAATGCCCAATCATCTGGAAGCGAATTTTTTGACGGGCTGGATCTGTTTCAGAAGGCAAATTCCAATTATTTTTAGCAAATTCGACTAATTGAGCCAGATTATTTTTTAAGTCATCTTGAGGTGGGGCCCGTCCGAATAAATATTCATCCATATTGGCTGCAACAGGCAGAAAATCTGTAAGGCGCTGATCATTCTCTGCGATCATTTGAAGGGCAACACGCCCTTCTTCTGTTAAGGTAACCGTCATCTGGTGGCTTGCGGGTTCTCCATCTCGATTAAGCCAACCCATCATTTCTAATATTTCGAGAGTTACCTGAAGGTCTCCGCTTTTCTCAGGTGTTAAACCTTTCTTGGGGCCACTGCGAGGAGCCGAAGGCGACAAAGCAGTCTCATCGATGGAAGACGAGATCGCTCCCGCCTCGCCTCGCAATGACAAAACTGAAGAATTAATATGATTAATAATTTCCTGAACGGTGACCGATTTATTTACATCATATCTTTGCAGAAACTCCAAAACCCCTAATTCCTTCAATGCCTGAACTGTTGGAACAAGTCCCATCCCATCTTGATGGACAAAAATTTGACTTTGAATTTCGGGTCTTTCAGTTTTTAAAAGTTCACTAACACGCTCTTTTAATTTTAAACGAGGATCTAATTCTTTTTTTAATTTTAAAAATTGACGAAGATCCACTACAAAATGAGGGATAAAAAGGCTGATGGCAAGATTGAGAGTGATGATGCCCTCATAAGAAAGAGGCATCGGTAAAATAATAGAAAGAACTGCAAAAAGAAGAAAAAGAGGGGTCAGAAAAAAGAGGGTGTAAAGCGTGTATTGAGTAATGCTCGATCGGACTTCCCCAATAGAAGAAAGAATAAGCGATTTTGCCCAGAGATATTTTCTCTCTTTTAAGAGCTCTATAAGGCGAAGAAAGGGAATATGTAGAAAATGCCACAGAACCATCAAACCCAATGCTATTGCCACGATCGGCGGACTTAACCCAAAAAGAAGTCCAGAAAGATAGGCTACGCCGTTAGCCAGAAAAACAACAAAAAGAACCTTTTCAATAAATGCGGGCATAAAGGCCTGGCCTACCCACCCGTGACCGACCCAATCATAAAATTCTTGAAGCCATGGCCATCGGCCAGCTACTCCTAATATCATCATGGAACGACGAGTACGTTTTAACGAGCCGTCGATTAAACTATTGCTGACACCGCCCAAGAGTTTTTCTGCGCTTACCCAACCTCCTTGGGCCTCTCTCAAAGCTCTTCCAATCACCTCGTCCACAGCCGCTAAAAACTCTGGATTATTTTGATGATACTTATGTCTCATCAATGCATAAACACTCTCATATCCCAGCGACTCAGCAACTGCCCGAAGATTTGGAATTCCATCTCCGTAAAGTTCTGTGCACTTTCTTCTGAAACGCCCTGCTTCATCGTAAGGAAGAGAATCAACATCAACTTTTAAACGTTTAATAAAGCTGGCCAAGCTTGGCTCTGAAAGCCCTAATCTCTCTGCAGCATGTTTAACCACTCCTCCTTGATCAATCAAGACTTGCTCAATTTTTCGCGTTAATACTTCTGAGACTATTGAACTATTTCCATATCTCCTCATAAAACTTCTTACACTGGTCGTAATCTTTCCCTCACTCCGAAATCTCTCTTCATCAAACGTACCGCCAAACCCCAATTTAGCCATTGCAAAATCAATTCGGTCTTGTTTTCTTGAAGGAAGATCTCGAAAGGCCTGCTCCAATTTCTGGCCAATACCCCTATCTCTAGAAGCGACCTGAAGCGAGGGGGACATCTCCCCTCTTTTCAAAGAAACACCTAATTTTCTAGCCCATTCTGAAAATTTTGTCCTGGTTAACCCCACCAAAGGCGCAGCTCTTTTCACCTGACCATTTACCAACTCTAAAACTTCTTCAAATAAATTTCTTAAAACTCTCCTCACTTCCGTGTCTTCCCCATACTTCTCGGAAAATTTTTCAAAATCTCTCCAACCCATATCCAATAAAGCAGATAGAAGATTAAAAGAAGTCAGTTGATCAACTTCACTTGCACTGCGCTTTCCAAGAGGCCCCCTAGCACGAATCTCCTCTCGTTTCATTTGTTGCAAAACCTCTTCTAATCTTTTTCCTTCACGGGTAGGAAGTGCGCTCTTTTCAATTTCCAACTCATTCATCCAAGTATAGAGAAAACCCCATGGAACCCCTAAACGTCTTGCACAAGCTTTCAGATTAAGCCCTGAATCCTCAAGAGCATGTTCAAAATAATCCTTCATTATTTCATTAAAACCCTGAGTATCTTGGCAACCCCTTTTAAAAGCAACACGATCGAGATACCCCATCGTCTGCATCAATCTCTTGAAATCATAAGATTTGCTGGCTGTCTGTTGATTCACAGCAACTCTTAAGCGCTCAATTCCACTACGTTCAAGCTTGCTAGCATCAATTTGATAAGATGTAATGGCATCACGCACAAACCCGTCTGAAACCCCAAGATATTGAGCAATCACGGGAGGAGAATTTCCCTTTGCCGCAATGGCTTCTTCAATCAAATGCTTCATCAATGCATCATAATCTGATCCTCCAAAATGATGGGAAAAAGCATTCAAATCTGCAAAACCCAATGATGAAACAGCACGAGCCAAAACTCGATCCTGAGATCGACTCTGGACTTTGATAACAGCTTCCTCTAACCTTGGAATGGCCTGAAGATCAATTTTGTTTAAATCGACAAGACCTAATTTCAAAATACCTTCCTTCTTATATCCAAGAACCCTTTCAAAAAACTCGTCTTTTCCCAAACATTGATAATAAATACCCTCAAGGGTCTTTCCCAAATAGCGTTGGGTTTGTTTTTTCAAACGAAATCTTTTTGCCTCTTGAATCACATCATTTAAATTTTCAAAGTCTTTTTCTGCTAAGAGAGATTTTAAAGTCTTATTTTTCCCTTTTACTCTGATTTGACTCACCCATATCAAAAAAGACAAGCGATGGGTTGCATGATCGCCTAATAAAGCCAATACAGACTGAAAACTTTTCTCATCTCTAAAACCCTCATAAAGTCCTACGAGGGTGTCAGACGCCCTTCGATACTGCTTTTGAGAAATTAATTTGGGCATACTCCTCATCTCTTTTTCAAAGGCGGCTCTTAACTTTGCTCGTGCCCCGTTATATTGACGAGTCAGAGAACCCGGTCTAGGCTTTAGCCTTTTACCTTCTTTAGCTTCTATTGAATCTAAAATTGATTTTGCTTGAATCAGCTTTCCATCCCTTATCCACCCTTCTACATCTTCAATACGCTCTGTGATTCCCTCATTTCCTGATGGATAAATGGGCACAGCATCTGAATTCGGGCTTGCAGATAGAGTAAGGGTGAGTCTATTCCCTGTCTTGACGCAAACTCCCCCTGGAATGTTAAATTTCTTTCTACTCACCAAAGGAGTTCCTCTATCTTTAAGACGACTAAGATGATTGATAACAGATATGAAGTCCAATTGAGAACCCTGTGTCACCACTATATTTGAAATTCCATGAAATGTAAAAATTTCAACGATTTCTCGAGGTATCATGAAACTAGATTTGAGAGTGGATCCCTCTATCTGAATCCCCGCCATAAGTAGGACTTCACCATTCAATTGAGGAATTTGAATGGAAAGATTCCCTTGAAAATATTTTCTTCTTAACACCGCGAGATTGGTAGCAAAAGATACGGCACCAGACACGTTAGCAACCGACATAAGAGGTAATTTGAAAGCTGATAAACTCATAAGAGGAGAACCCTGAGTCTCCGATTTTTGAGAATAAGACTGAATTCCCTGAGTTTGAGAGGATGGCAATAAAGCCGTTCCTACTCCCAGCTCTTTCATGAGTGTTTGATATTCTTCATCTTTTAAAGATAACTTTAAAAACCAAAGCGTTAATTTTGCAGTTGATCCACCTTCGTTTAAAAGATGAATCACTTGATCTTTAGTCAAACCGGCCTCGTCTAAGCCAGAAACATCCAAAGCTTGAACTTCTACCTTAAACTGACTGCCCAGTCGATCAATCACAGAATGAAATTTTTCGGTGCATTGGTTCTTCCATGAAACAAAAAATTGCGGATTTAATTTTATAGAGCTTTCCTTTTCTAACGCTTCACGACCCAAATGCATCAGAAATTCCGCAAGCGTTCCCCAATCAATTTTCATTTGCATATTAAGCGTTGGAGAAGGAAGCGTTTGTCCTTGAGATTCAAGATGTTCTGCTGACTCGCGAATATTTCGAAAATAAACCCCTCGATCTCCCGGATGCATCAATTGAGGAGCAATGACGCAATATCCGATTTTTTCTTTCTTCAAAAGTTCCTTCAGCCCCTCCACATGAAATCCCCCAACCACAAGCGCCCCACTCAAAAATTGGTCCCGATTTAAAACTTCCTGAATCTTTTCAAACATAATCCCATCTCTTTTCAAAACCTGAGCATAAAATTTTTGGGCAATTTCGAAGATGCTGCCGAAATCTGAAAGTTCATATTCCACATTTTGATCTTTTGCAATACGTTGAAGGTTGGAGAGAAAGTTATTGATAAAGATATTCTGGCTCGAGGCTCGAGGCTCAAGGCTCGAGGATAATACTTTGCTCGAGGCTCGAAGCTCAAGGCTCGAGGTAAACGCTTCTTCAGTTTTTGCTTTTTGTTTTGTTTTTGCTTCTGCCTCGAGCCCCTGCCCCGTCGGATGACTTGGGGTCGAGCCTCGAGCCTCGAGCTTATTAATGTCTTCCCTACTTCCCTCCATCGATATGATTCTTTTCAAGAGAGCAAAGTCTTTTTCTAACCTTAAAAGTTTCTTAATTTCTTTCTCATTCGCTTTTCCTCGATAGGTTGCACGCTCTACGCTATCCCCTAGCTTTTCAATCTCTTTTTCTAAT
>JACOUC010000062.1 GCA_016178055.1 Chlamydiota bacterium
CAGAGAAAGGGCCTCCTTCTTTGGAAAGCTTTTAAAAAAAATCATATCCATCTGTCCTGCAGCTGCTTCTGAAAAAACATAGAAAGGCTTGCTCGAGGCCAAAGGCTCGAGGCTCGAGGTAAATACTTCTGTTTTTTTGCTTTTGTTTTTGCTTCGAGCCTCGAGCTTCGAGCCTCGAGCTGTCTTTCTGCTTTTGCTTCGAGCTTCGAGCCTCGAGCTGTCTTTCTGCTTTTGCTTCGAGCTTCGAGCTTCGAGCCTCGAGCCGTCTTTCTGTTTTTGCCTCGAGCTTCGAGCTTCGAGCCTCGAGCTGTCTTTCTGCTTTTGCCTCGAGCTTCGAGCTTCGAGCCTCGAGCTGTCTTTCTGCTTTTGCCTCGAGCTTCGAGCTTCGAGCCTCGAGCTGTGTTTCTGCTTTTGCCTCGAGCCTCGAGCTTCGAGCCTCGAGCTGTGTTTCTGCTTTTGCCTCGAGCCTCGAGCTTCGAGCCTCGAGCTGTGTTTTTAGTATTTGAAGAATCCTAAACTTATGTAGACATCATGGAAAAATAAAGAAGCAATAAGAACCAGCTTCAATGTCTTTTGACAAAATGATCTCACCTTTGCTTCCTCCCTAAAGGTATCGACAATTTATGTGATAAAAAAGTAAAAAATAAACCTCATAAAACCCACATCAGATTTTATAGTTATGACCTTCTTTATCCAAGATAATTACGTGAATTTTTAATTTTTTATTTTTTTACCTTTTCCATCCTTGGGGTGTCTCTTTAAGAAAAGGGAAGAAAATTGAATCTCTGTTATAGAGCCGTAGTTTGCCTGGTCTCTTTAACAGAGATTTTTTTATATTCCAAAGAAAAAGTTAAAATTTTCATGAAGCTACGGGGTTATTTTCTCTTTTAACTTTTCCCCAAGCTCATGGATAAAGCGATTGACGACAGAATCCAAAACCTGATTACGGGTAGGTCTTTGTTGAATATCCTTCCATACATTCAAGGCCTCTTTTAATTCTCCATTTTTCTCGTAGGCATGAGCGAGAAGATGTTCTACAAACTGTGGATGTTCATATTTAATCCCATGGCGGAGATACCGAATGGCATTAGGGTAATCCTTGGCCTTATAAAAATAGGTCCAGCCCAATTCAAAATACAGCTCGTAACGATTTGAATTTTGCATGAGGCCAGATTTTAAAAATTTCAAACCCTCTTCCAGCCACCGCTTCTTCTCAAGATCTGTTTTACTATAAAAATAGAGATTAAAGGCCATGTGCCAACCCCCGACACTCCAAGCCGTAATAAACTGGGGCTGAAGAAAAGTTACAGCTTTAAACAAAGGAAGTAGTTTATACCATTGGCCATGGTGGCTGTATTCATCTAACCTGACCCAAAGAAGATCAGCCGCAATCCCTCGAAACCCGCCGGCAAGAATGCCATTCACCGCTTCACCTACTTGAAAAAGAAAGTGGGTTTTAAGTCCTTCAACATTGATGCGTCGATTTTCAACATGATTTTGAATTCGGATTTGAAGATTTAGGAAAATGAGCAACGCGGCCAAGGCATAAGCTTTTTTCATGATAAATTTCTTCTTTTTAAAAGAAAGGTCGCTAGAAAAATTAAGGGGAGAGAATATAAAATCACATACAAGTAATCATGTCCTATTTTTGCCCATTCAAGATTCATATCTAAAACCAGGAGGTCTCTGGCTTCAAAACGTTCAAAATTTGGAACCCATTTGAGTAGAACTTGAAAAATTGTTGCGAAAGTGCCATTGGCATATTCCCCAAAATATTCAGAATAATTCGTTAAATGTCCCAAAAAATAAATCATCACCATCATCATAAAATGGGTAAATTTTGTCAGAAACGTTGCGGCAAAAATACCCCATGCATGAAGAATCACAAAGAGGCCTAGAAGCAAAAGTAGGGCCTTCATAAAATTCATATCCCAAACATGAAATTTCAAAAAAATCACACCCAACGCGAAAACACCCATCAAAACCAGATCTAAAATTAAAAACAAAACCCCTCCGAAAAATTTTCCTAAAACAACACCTTCAATACGAACAGGATTCGAAAGAAAAAAATAAACGGTTCCCTGACGTTCTTCCTTAAAAAAGAGATCGCTGCTCAAAAGAGCTGTAATGAACATCATAAAAAATGAAATAGAACTGATTCCAATGTCCATCATAAATTTTTTCTCTGAACCTGGAGTGAGCGAAATAAAAACGGTTGAGCTATAAACACAAATGGGAGGAAAAAGAAGGAGCAGTAGAAGCGTTCTTCGCCTCCATTCTTCTTTGATTGTTTGTAAGATGATGGCTAGAATTTTCATCATGGACGAGGAACACGCAGGGTTTCTACAAACGCCCTTTCGAGGGTTTTTCGAGGACGTCCCACCGTATCAACGGTGATTCCTAACTCTTCAAATATCTTTTTGAGATATTCTTGATCTAAGGTTCCGTCTACCACAATCTGAGTCTTTTCTGGAATTTCAAGAAGGGCGTCTAGAGTGTCCTCCCGCAAGACCTTCCCTTGATAAAGAATTGCAACCCGGTCACAAACATTTTCAATCTCACCCAAGAGGTGGCTCGACATGATGATGGTCTTTCCTCTTTTTTTAAGATCCAGAATCATTTCCCTCACTTGTAATGTTCCAATGGGATCAAGACCCACCGTAGGTTCATCTAGAAAAATCAAATCAGGATCCTTGAGAAGGATAAAGGCAAGGCCTAGCCGCCTCAACATTCCTTTTGAGAAGCTGCGAACCCATCGATCCTTCGCATGAGTTAAATCAACTTTCTGAAGAACCAGAGGAATTTCCTTACGAATATGGCCTGATCGAAGACCTGCCAACTTTCCATAAAACTCTAAACTCTCTTGAGCCGTCAAAAATTTATAGAGATAGGACTCCTCAGGCAAGAAACCAATTCTTGATTTAATGGCTATTTTATTGGGCTTTTGATTAAAAACCTTTACCTGCCCCTGATTCAACCGGAGAAGACCCAGAAAAGCCTTCATAGCCGTTGTCTTTCCAGAACCATTGGGGCCCAAAAGGCCAAAAATCTCTCCTCGACTGACTTGTAAATTTAAATGGTCCAAAGCAACAACCTTTTGCCGTTTCCACACATTCTTATAAATTTTGACTAAATCGCAAGCTTCTAGAATAGACTCCATTTTGCTCCTTTCATCCCCCCACCTGGTGCTATGGCCCTCTGGGCCTTTACGCGGAGCGTATGCCGCAAAAGCGGCACAACAGCAGGTGGGGGGATCATCCCACTAAATTCGTCATTCTGCTCAGAATTTTTTGATGAGCCAGGGTCAAAAAAATAGCCACCGAAACAGTCGTATAGAGAAAAAGGTAAACAATATAAGTTCCCGAAATATTCTGCCCAAGAACAATGGCATCTGAAATATTAAAATTCTCAAGATTAGGAATACCGATTAAAAGACCCCTAAATAAATTTCCTAAAAAGGCATGATATTGATAAGCCGTCTGAATTAAAAAATCCATGAGATGCCCCACCATAAAAAAGAAAACCGTTGCGACAATGGCATGAACCGATGTAAAAAAAACCGAAAGAAAAAGTGCGACAGAAGAAAGAATCAGTCCTTGAAAAAAGGTCGCGACAAAGGCTTTTAAAATGGAAATATTATCCAGAAAAGTCTTCTTGATTAAATGAGGCAAGAGAGAATGAAGTGATGCATCTAAAGGAAGATCCAGCATCGTAAATCTTATGTTTTGAACGATCAAATTAAGATAAAAAAGAATTCCCATTAAAAATAGAGCCAAACCACTTAAAAATACAATTCCCAAAAACCGGCCGAGAAGATACCCCATGGGGCTCATGGGATTCATCACGAGGGTATAAATACTACAATTTTCAAAATCATCATGAATTTGCGTCGCACCTAGAAGAGTCACCAGCACAAAGCAGAAAAAAGTAATGGAAGCAAAACTAATATCCTTAAAAAACTTTTCCTGTTCTTGAAAGGTAAAATTTAAGAAAAGATAGGCACTGGAAGTTGAGACAAGTGAAAAAAGAACAACGAAACCGTAAGTTTTGCTTCGAAGGGTTTCCTTACAGGTTAAGCGGGTTAATAAATAAATCGAGCGCAAAAAACTTCCCATCTTTCACCCTGCTTTTTGTCCAACCCATTCATCCAATTCCTGCCGAAGCCTGGGAATAACCTCTTGATACTTGTAAGTCCCAAGGGTGGCGGATTTCTTTTTTAAAGTAACACTCGCAGGCCCACACCATAAACCAAGATCTGCATCATCCGTTTCTCCAGGACCATTGACACGGCATCCCATCACTGCAATGGTAATATGATGGTCCTTCGCATACGAAGTGATTCGCTTCACCTCTTGAGCCAATTCAACAAAAGCGGTATTTTCAACTCTGGAACAGGAAGGGCAGGAAATAATATTTAATCCCTTTCCAAAATCCGGGACAGAAATGAATTTTCCTTCAGCAATATCGCTTAAAATACTTCGACCTGCCTTAATCTCCTCATCTTTTTCCTCAAAAGGAACCGTGAGAGACACACGCAAAGTGTCTCCCATTCCTTGGGGAATCAATTGTTCAAACGCAATTCTGGTTTTAATGATTCCATCGGGAAGAAGACCTGCCTCCGTGACTCCCAAATGAATGGGAAGATCCGGCCTTCTTTCAGAGAAACGTTTGTTACAGGCAACCACTTTTTGAGGATCAGAGTCCTTAAGACTCACCACATAATTCGTAAAACTGAAATTATCCAAAAGCTGGCAATGCCAGACAGCACTCTCAACAATGGCCGTAACATGATCACCTGGATAGCTCTCAAGAAAAGAAGGGGCCACAGACCCGCAATTCACACCTACACGAAGAGCACATCGATTTTTCTTTGCAATTTCTACCAGCCACTTGACTTTTTTCTCGATGGAAATTTCAGGATCTAAATGATGAAGATGACCTGGATTATATCTTAATTTATCGACAAAGGGTGCGACACGATCGGCCAAACGAAAATTTTCCTGTAAATCAACCACCAGCCTTGCCTTTGTCCTTTTGCGAATCTCGGAAAGACATTCAACATCGTGCATGTTATCCACAGCAATTCGAATGAGATCAGCTCCCGCTCCTTCTAAAAGTCGAACTTGTCCCAAAGTCGCTTCAATATCTCGGGTTCTGGTTGCACACATACTCTGAACCGAGATAGGGGCTCCCCCTCCAATTTGAAGATCCCTCACAAAAACTTTACGTGTTTTTTGACCCATAAAATTTATAACTCATTGATAATAAGATAGTTGAGAATATAAAATTAATTGTAATCATAGAAATACTGTTTTTTATAACATATTTACACGTTAACAACAAGGCGAAACAGGGAACATCTCACGTACTCATTTTATCTTGAATAAAGAGAGCCTGGCTCAACAATTCTTCTGAAAAGAAAATTACTGACTTGTGATAATGACCGTCTCCACTATCTGAAATTCTATCTCATGGCAATAAGCCCAAAACTAGGCCCGTTTGGATGATCCTCATTCTCAAAATTAAATTCAAATTTATTCATTCCAAAATGCCCTAATGCTCCAACAATCTCTTCTCGACTCATCCAGCAACTGAAGTGAGAATTGGATCCTAAGAAACATTTAGAATCCAAACTCGCCCCATACTCATTGCGATAAAGCGTGTGCGAAAATCCTTTATAATTTGATAAATCTTTCTTTGAAAAGGATCTCGCAATTGTTGGCCTATTTTGCATCAGAGTTTCATCGTAATAATGCGTCCAAAGAAATAGGCTGTCTGACGTTTTACAGATCAATTCCAAGAGTTCAACCGGCTTCTGCATGTGGTAGAGTATGCCACTGGCAATGACAATTCCGAATCTTGAATCTAAATGTTGCAGATACTGCATGCAGTCTACGCAAAAAAACTCAACTCGTTTCAACTTCAGTAATTCCTTTGCGATCAGACACCTTAAATAAGCGTGCATATTGGATTCAATAGCCACGATGCGCAATGCCCCGCATTTTTCCATCAGGTAACTGTGCCCACCTTCAAGCGAACCCAACTCAAGAACGCTCTTATCTTGAAAACAAAGTCGATCATTCACCCATTTAATTCTGGCATCATCAAAGAGCATGATTTTTCCTGCTTGAACATTTAACTCTTGAGGTAATTGTGAAACCCATTCACCTTTAAAAATATCCACCGCATTTTGCTCTGCATTTGATGAAGTTACAAAACGACTAGAAATGTCTACCGCATTTTGCTCCACTTTTGATGGAGTTACAAAGCGACTAGAAATATTCTTTCTAGGCATCATCAAAGGGAACAAGTTCGCTCTTAAGATTCTCAATAAACGATTCCAAACATCTCTCATACGAACCCTGTCTGTTTCTAAAAACCAGAATTTCTCATCACATTTCTACTGCTCTCCCTCAATTCCGCCTCGTCTGCGTCGCAAGAGAGGCGGATTCTGCTCAACGTACTGTAAAGTACGCCTCACACGGCACGGAGCGTCTTCCTATCATCCAAAGCGGACTCGGGCGGTCTCGCTCAAGAAATATGATGAGAAATCCAGGTTAGAGTTTAAAAGATAGAAACGAATGTTCGTTTGTAACGCCCCGATCTTCATCGGGGCTCTTTCCCCACAGGGGGCGTTCGGGTTGGCTTCGACTCCACCAGATCCTCTCATAAGACTGTGAGCTTCCTATTCTATTATTATATAAAAAGTTTGAGCGGGTGATGGGAGTCGAACCCACGACGTCAAGCTTGGGAAGCTTGCATTCTACCGCTGAATTACACCCGCTAGATAAGACAGTTCAAGATTCAAAGTTTAAAGTTTAAAGTTAAAAATGTACTAACTTCCTACCATTTCTAAAAATTTCCGATATCGTTTATCAATCATAGATCGAGTGAGCTTGATTGTTTTTCGAATACTAAAATCCTCAACAGCGAACGAGGCGACGACGGTCGCATATCTTAAAGCATTCAAGACAGTCAACCGCTTCATATTTCCCTGACTTGCAAGATAGCCCATGAACGCTCCGGCAAAACTATCACCTGCCCCTGTTGGATCTACAACATTTTCTACAGGGTAAGCGGGTAGGGCAATAAATTCTTTTCCATCAAAGGCAAGCACTCCATGCTCCCCTTTTTTAAGAATCACCCATTTGGGGCCCAGAGATTTTAATTTCTTTGCCGCTTTTACCAAAAGTTTTTCTCCTGTCAAAAGTTTGGCCTCGCCCTCATTAAGGAAAATCATTGTCACTCTTTTATAGAGATCAAGTAATTCTTTGCGGTGAGAACGGATCCAGTGATTCATGGTATCACATGCAACCAAATGAGGCGTTCCTACCTGTGAAAGGACACTCTCTTGAAGAGTGGGATGAATATTGGCAAGAAAAAGATAAGATGTTTCCCGATAACTTTTAGGAAGCTCAGGATTAAATTCAGCAAAAACATTTAATTGAGTGTCATGCGTTTTAGCTTCATTCGGATCTTCATAAGAGCCGCTCCAGCGAAAGGTTTTTCCCGGCCGCCTGATTAGGCCGCTTAAATCGGTTTTTGGATTTTTTAAAGTAGCAAGATGCTCTTTTGAAAAATCTTCTCCAACGACACCGACCACCTGAACAGGAGCAAAAATTCTTGCAGCAATTGTAAAATAGGTTGCAGATCCCCCTAAGGCATCATCCACCTTTCCATAAGCTGTTTTGACCGTATCAAAAGCAACAGAACCGACGACAACAATTGATTGAGGTTTCTTTTTCAGTTTTATAGTTCTCACCATGCAACTTTGGCCATCATCTAAGTGGATGGAAATAAATAGTTAATTCAAAGTTTAAAAATCAAAATGCAAAATGACATATTAAAATTCAAAATTTCTAATGCGATTGCAAGGGAGACATTTTAAGTTTTACATTGTCCGACAAGATTTTTGATGTTTGATTTTTGAATTTTCATAGTGACTGTGGACTAGAGAATATCACTTTTTGAATGAATGTAAATCCGTAAACTGATTGCCCTCTCGAAATGCTCTTATTTTTGAAAGAAGATGAGAGGTTGTCTTAAAAATATCTGAACTTTTTAAAATTGCACTGACCACCGCAACTCCATCAGCCCCCTTTTCTAAAACCTCCACTACATTTCCAGAGTCAATTCCCCCAATCGCAAAAATAGGATGAGAAACTTTTTCCTTCACTCCAGGAAGATACTCTAACCCAATGGGCGTCATTTTGGGTTTCGTTTGAGTTTTAAAAACAGGACCCCATCCGATGTAATCCACATCTTGTGTTGAAGAGAAAATGGCCTGTTCTTTAGAGTGGGTTGAAAGCCCAATGATTAAATTATTTCCTAAAATTTTTCTTGCCTCTTTAATCCCGTAGTCCTCCTGTCCCAAATGAACCCCATCCGCGCCCATTTCTTTCACCAACTCAACATAATCATTCAAAATAAAAACAACATGAAAAGGTAAAATGGCCTTCACCTTTAATCCCCATCGAAGAACCTCTGAGAGAGGGGAAATTTTATCTCTGAATTGAATAAGTTCACACCCGCCTTCAACCAGTCTCGTTGCTACATCTACCATTTGATCAGGCTCTAGATATCCCCGATCTAAAATGGCATATAAATCTTTTCCTTGAATACTTTTTTTCATAACGCCTTCATCTTCCTCAATAAATCACTACTCGAACGCCCCTTAATAAAAGGGAGGATCACAACTTTACCTCCCTGGTCCTTGACATAACGAGCACCGACCACTTGATCCATCTTATAATCCCCACCTTTAACCAAAATATCTGGATTTAAAATTTGAATAATTCTTTGAGGGGTTTCGTCACTGAAAGAAGTGACATAGTCTACAGCCTCTAAAGAGCTTAAGATTTCCATTCTCTCTTTCAGAGAGACGAGCGGACGCTTTTTCCCCTTTAGTTTTCTGACGGAAGAATCTGTATTTAAGGCTACAACCAAAACATCTCCCAATCGTTTTGCCTGATTTAAAATCCGCACATGTCCCACATGTAAGAGATCAAAACAGCCATTGGTGAAAACAATCTTTTGACCCTGTTCTTTAAATTGTTGAAATTTCTTTGAGAGGGCTAAGGGTAAAAAAAATTTAGAGGGACGGTCCATGAGCAAATTCGTTTTCGATGAGTTCAGAAAGAATATGAATCACTAAAATATGAGATTCTTGAATGCGAGCTGTTTCTGTGGAAGGAACATGAAAAGCAATATCGACCTCTTTAGATAAAGGGGAATCCAAATTTCCTCCCATTAAACCCATTGTTTTAAGCCCCTTTTTCTGGGCTGCTTGAACAGCCTCTAAAACATTTTTAGAGCGACCACTGGTCGAAATAGCCACCAAAATATCTCCCCTTTTCCCAAGGGCTTCAACCTGTTTTCTAAAAACGAGATCATAATGATAATCATTTCCTACACTGGTCAAAATCGAAGCATCGGTCGTAAGCGCTAGAGCTGCAATCGGAGCACGATCGACTTTATAACGTGTCACCAATTCTGCCGCAAAGTGCTGGGCATCGGCAGCACTTCCCCCATTTCCACAAATCAACAGCTTATTTCCGTCTCGAAGACCTTGAATGAGGATCTCGGCCATTTGGGCAATCTGAGTGACATAAAGATGAGATAAAAGCATTTCTTTAACTGAAATGCTTTTAGAAATAGCATTTTGAATTTCTTCTGCCAGTTTGGGTTTTGTTAGAATATTCACTCAATCGCCTCACGATCGTGATGGAAGGGTCGCATGGATACAACCCACCCGCCACCAAGGAACGGGTTCGATCTTCGACATGGCTCTGGATAGGTAAATCGGACCCCCACAAGAAATGTGATTATCCAAAAAAAACCTTAGCCACTTCGTAGAGATCCAAATCAGCAGTTTTTAATTTGTTGACCGCTTCTGACAAATCAACGGAAACAATTTTTGTTCCCCTAAGACTCACCATTTTTCCAAATTCTTTGCTCTTAACCAATTCAACCGCCTTCACTCCAAAACGCGTCCCCAACACACGATCAAAAGCTGTTGGAGTCCCGCCGCGCTGCAAGTGACCTAGCACAGTGACCCGAGTCTCAAAACCTGTCCTCTTCTCAATCTCATGGGCCAATAACTCCCCCACTCCTCCTAATTTCTCATGACCAAAAGCATCGAGTTCTTGACTTTGTTTAACTAGATCTAAGCCTAGCTTAACTCCCTCTGCAACAGCGACAAGGCTAAAGTTTCGACCCATTTTATGACGACGGCGAATCACATTACAAACTTCTTCAATATTGACCTCAATCTCAGGAATTAAAATAATATCGACCCCACCCGCAATCCCAGCCTGTAAGGCAATCCATCCCGCATTACGGCCCATGAGCTCGACCACCATCACACGATTATGAGAAGCAGCCGTCGTATGAAGCCGGTCGATCGCCTCCATCGCAATATTAACAGCCGTATCAAAACCAAAGGTGCAGTCCGTTCCATCCAAATCATTGTCAATGGTCTTGGGAATCCCTACCGTGGAAAGGTGTTCTTGTTGAAAGAGCTTCTGGGCAACGCCAAGCGTGTCATCTCCCCCAATGGCAATCAAGGCCTCAAGTTCTAGAGATTTAAAATTTTTGATCACTTTTTTTACATCTTCCGGCTTCTTATAAGGGTTGGTTCGGGAGGTATTCAAAATCGTCCCTCCCGTGTGCAAAATACCTGAAACAGAATCACGATTTAAAATCTTATAATCCCCTTCAATAATTCCAGCCCAGCCTCTTAAAAAACCAACCACTTCATATTTTTCCAAAGCAGCCTTACGTACAATTCCCCTTAAAACAGGGTTTAAACCCGGACAATCGCCACCCCCTGTTAATACTCCAATCCGCCTCATAAACTCTACCCTTTCATTCTATTTCTATAAATAATTTTAAGGCGTCACGACTCCCTGAAACCCTTTACCCTCTAAAAGATCCGCTTTCTTTTCAGAAATTTCAATCACACTGACTTCAAGTTGAATCACTTTTTCTATTCCTAAAATATTTTGAACTTGTGATTTAATGTGTTTCTGAAGCTCCTCAGAAACGGTTGCTAAATTTGACCCACTCCATAAACTAACATTCAAAATGATTTTGATCGCTTTACGATAACGCGTCACTTTTGGTTGAATCGATTTAATTTCATGAAATCCTTGACTTATCTTTTCAATAAAGGTTTCAATCGCACGAATCGAAAGAAATACTCTCCCTTCAGGATGACGAAAGGTTAGATAGCGCTCCTTCTTGCCTTTTCGAATCTTAATGGCCAAGTATTCAACCTCTAAAAGAAAAAGAATCGCTGCGGTTTGAGCAAAATAATGCTCAGGCCAAGAAAATTTCAAGCAAAAACGATAGTGGCTGATCAACCAAATAATCGGTTGAGAAGTATAGGAAAGCTGACAGAGAACAATGACGAGTCCTAAAGCAAGTGAAAGATGAAACAAGGACATAATAAATAAAAATAAAGATGCCATATTTAGCCTTCCCTAAAATGGAATAAAGGTCTGTACTCTAGCAAAATCTAAGAAAAAGAGCGAGTCATTTTACCTTTGTTTTAAGAAATCCTCTACAAATTGCGTTGAATAATGCCCCAAACGAAATCTAGGTTCATCCAAAATTCTTCTTAAAAAAGAAGTGGTCGTTTTAACCCCTTCAATTAATAATTCATCCAGGGCACGAGCCATGATTTGAATGGCCTCCGTTCTATCTTTGCCATGAGCAATGACTTTCGCAATCATAGAATCATAAAAGGGAGGAATTTCATATCCATGATAAACATGGGTGTCCACTCGAACCCCTAAACCACCTGGTAAAAATAGACCTGTAATCCTGCCTGGACTGGGCATAAAGTCCCTTTCGGGATCCTCTGCATTAATTCGGCATTCAATCGCCCAACCTTTATTCTGAATATCCTTCTGTTCAAAGGGCAACTTCTCACCTGCAGCAATTTTGATTTGTTGTTTAATAATATCTATTCCGGTGACCATTTCTGTCACAGGATGTTCCACCTGAACACGTGTATTCATTTCCATAAAATAAAAATTTTCATGGCGATCGACCAGAAATTCTACCGTTCCTACATTCTGATAGGAGACCCCCTTGGCGGCACGAATCGCGGCCTTTCCCATTTTTGCCCGAGTCGCAGAACTGACAGCTGTGGAAGGCGATTCCTCAATCAATTTTTGATACCTCCGCTGAATCGTACAATCCCGCTCTCCTAAATATACATAGTTACCATGCTGATCAGCCATGATCTGAATTTCAACATGGCGAGGACTTTCTAAATATTTTTCAATATACACTTCGGCACTATCAAAGACAGCCTCTGCCTCTGCTTTTGCCGTCATAAAAGCACTCGCAAGACTCACATCATTATGAGCAATACGCATTCCTCGCCCTCCCCCTCCCATCGCCGCCTTAATAATGACGGGGTAACCCATTTTTTTTGAAATCTGAAGGGCTTCATTTCTATCCTTGATAGCTCCTTCACTTCCTGGAATGGTCGGAACACTGACATGTTTCACGGAGGATTTCGCTTGAATTTTATCTCCCATCAAGCGAATACTCTCGACCGGAGGACCGATGAATTTGATATTGCAGCTTTGACAAATCTCTGCAAAATGGGTGTTTTCAGCCAAAAAACCATATCCAGGATGAATCGCCTCCACATCGGCAATTTCAGCCGCACTCATAATGCTTGGAATATGAAGATAGCTGTTCGCACTCTGGGCAGGCCCAATGCAAATAGCCTCATCCGCGTATCGAACATGGGGAGAATGGATATCCGCTTGAGAATAAACAGCAACCGTTCGCACCCCTAATTCTTTACAAGCTCGGATGATGCGAAGCGCAATTTCTCCCCGATTAGCAATCAAAATTTTTTCGAACATATTAATCCGTTTCCCGTCACCCGTTTCCCCGTTGCCCGTATCGTTTACGGATAACGGGAAACCGTCAACGAGCGAACAATCTTGAGGTAATGAAAATTTGAATAATGGTAGACTACGGCTTTAATTTAAAAAGAGGTTGACCAAATTCGACGGGTTGACCATTCTCAACTAAAACTTCTAGAACCACACCGGAAAACTCGGATTTAATCTCATTCATCACCTTCATCGCCTCAATAATACAAACCACATCCCCCTTCTGAATCGTCTGGTTCATTTGGAGATAAGGAGCCGATTCTGGAGAAGGAGAAGCGTAGAAAGTTCCAACCATGGGAGAGGTCACCTCGACAAAACTTTCATGTTCTTTGGGTTCCTCCTTGGAAAGAGCAGTCTGCGTTTGTACAGGAACTTGAACGAAACCTGCCTGAACCTCTCCTTGAGCTTTTCCTCTTTTTAATGCAATCTTAAAGCCGTTGCGTTCCAACTGAAACTCAACGATATCATTTTCCTGCATCAGCTTGATCATTTCTTGAATTTCTTTAATATTCATCCCACCACCTCTGGAGCCTGCCAAAGGCAGGCCTGTCCCTCTCTTACTTTTAACATTTCATCACCACTCCCTATTTCTACTTCAAGGCCAAATTAAAATAATGAATCCATGATACCAATAGAAATTTTCCATGTCCAACGCTTTGTCAGACCCTTTTTTCTCATTTCCTTGACAGCCTCAAAATATTCATGTGAAATAATCCTTTGATGAAAGAGTTGCGACCTATCTCTCAGCCTCCCTTAAAGCCCCTCATGATTTTTGATGGGGACTGTCAATTTTGTCGTTCCTGGATAGAACATTGGAGAGAGCAAACTCAAGGGAAAATAGATTATCTCCCCTTTCAAAAAGTAGAGCACCTGTTTCCAGAAATTCCTCATGAATCTTTCGAGAAAGCCATACAATTCATCATGCCGGATGGTTCTCTCTACGAAGGAGCTGAAGCGATTTTTCAAGCTTTGGCTCAAGCACCTCACAAAAGATGGATGCTTTATTTCTATAAAAACTTTCCTGGATTTTCAAAAATTTCCGAATGGGCTTATCAATGGATCGCTCAACATCGTAAATTATTGATCACAAAATTCTTCTTTCGCGCAAAATTTTCTCATCCAAATTATTTTTTAACTCAATGGCTATTCTTAAGACTTCTGGGAATTATTTACTTTATTGCATTTGTGTCTTTGGGAACGCAGATCTTAGGATTAGTCGGTCAAGATGGGATTCTCCCCGCTCATTCTTTTCTTGAAGCTGTAAAAAAACATTTTGGATCTCAAATCTATCATCTTCTTCCTACCCTAGCTTGGGTTAACACAAGTGATGTCTTTCTAAAATACTTATGCACTGCGGGCACTTTTTTATCTGTACTGGTTATTACTGGAATTGCCGTTATCCCTTCTCTTTTGATCTTATGGGTTCTTTACCTTTCCCTTATGATCGTGGGACAAGCTTTTTTGTCTTTTCAATGGGACACTCTTCTTCTTGAGACAGGTTTCTTAGCCGTTTTCTTTGCTCCTGGGGGAATCCTTCCCAAATGGAGATCTCCATCTCAGGTTTCTAAAACGATTCTTTGGCTCATCCGTTGGCTTTTATTTCGCCTGATGTTCGAATCAGGATGCGTCAAACTCCTGAGTGGAGATATGACCTGGAGAAATTTGACCGCTCTCCAATACCATTATGAAACCCAACCCCTCCCAACGTGGATCGGGTGGTATATTCATCATCTACCTTTGGAATTCCATAAAGCTTCGACCTTTCTTATGTTTGTGATTGAACTCATTATCCCCTGGCTTACTTTTCTAGGCCGTAAGGCAAGAATTTTTGCTTTTTTTTCTTTTTTCCTTCTTCAAGGAATGATTCTTCTTACAGGAAATTACTGTTTTTTTAACTTGCTGACACTCACTCTTTGTCTCTCCCTTCTAGATGATCAAACCCTTCAACAATGGATTCCTAAAATTTTCTTAAGAAGATTAGGCCCTCTTTCTCTACGAAAACAAAATTCATTTGTTAAACTGATTCGTGGAACATTTGCCATTTTTATTTTTCTTTTAAGTACAGCTCAAGGATTTGGGCTCTTTTCAAAATCAAAACCTTTTCCAAAATTTGTGTATAAAAGCCTTCACGCCCTTGAACCTTATCACATGATTAATCGCTATGGCCTTTTTGCAGTCATGACTCAAAAACGCCCTGAAATCATCATTGAAGGAAGCCAAGATGGTGAAAATTGGACAGCCTATTCATTCAAGTGGAAACCAGGGGATTGTAAGAAAGGCCCAAGCTTTGTCGCCCCCCATCAACCTCGACTTGATTGGCAAATGTGGTTTGCGGCCCTGGGAAGCACTCAAAATAATCCATGGATTTTAAACTTTTTAAAATGTCTATTAGAAGGTTCTCCTGAAGTGCTTCAACTCCTTAAAGAAAATCCCTTTCCCTCAGAACCTCCCCACTACGTTCGTGCCCTTCTCTATCAATATCATTTTTCAGATTTGTCCGAGCGGCGTCAAAAAGGCATTTGGTGGACCCGAGAACTTTTAGGACTCTACTGTCCTATTCTCTCCCTTAAAAGCTCAGAAGCTGAGCACGAAGTTCACCCCATAAAAATCCTACAATAATTATTTGTATTACAAAAAAAATATTTACATTCATATTTATTATATATATAATATTATTTAAGTAGAACCTAATTAAGGAGGATTTTATCAACATGGAAGCTTCTGTAGTCACCCTGAAAGGGCAAATCGTTATTCCAGCTAAATTGAGGAAACTTGTTGGAATCAGACAAGGGACCAAGGTCTTTTTCGAAGAAAAAGATGGGGATATCATTGTTCATCCCGCAACACCTCACTTTTACGAACGAACTTGCGGCATTCTCAAAGGCGGTCACCTCGTGAAAACTCTTGAGGAGTCACGGCGTAAGGAAAAAGAAAGGGAGAAGAGCAAGTTTGAAAAGTTCTAAGGTCTTAGATAGTTGGGCACTTTTAGCTTACTTTGAGGGTCAGAAAGAAGGACTCAGAGTAACAGGAATTCTTAAGGAAGCGGCCCAGAAAGGGAGAGATCTCTTGATTTCAGTTATTAATTGGGGAGAAGTTCTTTACATCATTCAGTCCAGATACGGTAAGGAGAAAAAGGATGAAATTGAGCATCTCATGAGCCAGATGCATCTCAAAATCATCGATGTAAATACAGATTTAACGAGAATTGCAGCGTCCTTCAAAGCGGTTAAAAAACTCCCCTACGCCGATTGCTTTGCCGCTGCACTTGCAAAACAAGAAAAAATATCTCTCCTCACAGGTGATAGAGACTTCCTTGTTATAGAAAACGATGTCACCATCGATTGGCTGTAAAAAAAACATTCCAAATCCCATTACCGGTTCTGACTCCAATTGGTGATATTATCTGCATCATCACCCGTTGTACTCGTCATCCAACTTCCCGTGACATGACGATCAGGACCTGCCGAAGCAATATCAGCAAAATTAGGCTGGTTTGTACCTGGCATATCATAGCGATAAGCCATATTCCAGGAATCACAGAAATTCCCATCGATTATTCTTTCAGGAGGGAAATGCATAAATTGATCGGTTGAATTTTCTAACGCGCTCCTGGGGACCGACTGGCCTGAACCAGCGTTGGGGTAAACACCGTATTTTGATTTATAACCTTCTAAGGCCATCTCAAGCTTTGCAATATCGGTTTGAGTTTGGTGAATTCTCATTTTTTCAAAAGAAGTCTTTGCTGTAGGTAAACTCATCGCAAGAATGATTCCTACAATAACGACTACGACTAACATTTCAGTAATGGTAAATCCACATGGACCGCTTTTATCAAAGCTTTTATAATCATTTCTATATTCTGAAATTCTCAAAACAAACCTCCCTACCCCCCAATCTTTTCTCTCCCATTTCTATTTCTATTTTAACCTAAAATTGATTATGAGAACTAGTCCATAGTCCACGGTCTACAGTCCATAGAAATAAATAATTCCTTTAAAACTATCGACCGTCGACTGTTGACTCTATTTTGACATATTAACTTTGGAAGCAAGTAGTTACAAATTAAAAACACTCATCATGCTGGTTTCACTAAAGAGTTAGTATCTTTGATGGGAATAAGGCGCTTTGAACCTACAAAGAGAGTCAATTCTGTTAAATCTAAATTAGAAAAGGAGCTAAATGCTTGGTAGTTTTTCGTAATATAATACGCAATATCCTTAATCCCAACATCTTCCATGTTAGACATTTCGATAAAATCTTGTAAACAATGGTCTGTTAATGGGGTTAAATAAGAATCATTTTTTAATAACTCATTGGCCTGAAAAGTGTTATGAATTGGCGAAGCTTTAAACTTCCTTAAGGCCTCATCCACTGTAAAAATTGTTTGAAGAAAAGATTCGAATTTACCCGTTCCTTTATGAACGGTAACCTTTTCAACTGTAGTCCAATCCGTCTCTTGTTGACCTAGCACTTCTCCCGCAGAAGCCTCCCCACAAAGAGCCACGGTTAATAAATTAACAACCACCCATATCATTCGAATTCGTTTTAACATTTTTGATACTTCTCCTCACCTTATATAGACAAAAATTTCCATTAAAAGTTAAAAAGAAAATTAAAAATTTAACTCCTTGGAGAGTAATAGGTTATGAAAAACACCAAAATGGTTAGAGTCATTAGTAGGCGGAAGAGAAAGATCATAAAGTACTTAACTTATCTTATATCAATAAGTTACATTAAAAATAGGCTTTGATACCCCAATGAATGATGTGGTCTTGCAGATCTTCTCTATCAAAATCTGTGTCCCGCTCTTGAAAATTATATCCAACCTCAACGCTCAGCCAGCTAAAAAGCGTCCGCCGAAGATCGACAGAAGCACTGTAAAGTTCCGTTTCCTGATCCCCGGTAACAAAGGTAACCAAAAGATCCCCATCGTCAAAAGTCTGGCGCTCGTAGCTCCCTTTTAAGATGAGAACCGTCTTAGGCATAAGATAGTGTTGAAGAATGAGAGAGAACCGTCGCGTTGTATATTGAGTAAACTCTGACCGAGAAGATTCTTGTAAGCCATAACTTCCATTGAAGATGAAGGTGGTATATCGAGAAAAAGTGGAAGTAATAGATCCTGCTATATCCACATTCTCATCATCGGGAGAATGATCAAAATCTTTGTCATCATAAGTAACTTTAAGATCTACATTAAAAAGATTAGGAATTTTTTTACGTATTCCACCCGAGTACAAATTACTAAAAGAATCCTTTAAGGAATTCTCATTAAAATTGACATCTCTAAAGGCATAGCCCCCGATTAAAAAAAGACTTGGAGTCACTTCAAATTCCCAGTTGGTTAAAAAGCCTTGCCCTTCCCGATCCACGTCATCGTCTAGGGCTGAATTATCAATGTCGATTTTGTCGAATTGGTAAGAGATATCCGAAACCCATTTCTCCGTCCATCGATACTTGACCTGAGGTTGAGTTGATATAATGTCGTATCCCAATTGAAGAATTCGATCTCCGAATACTGTCGGGACAAGACTTTCTTCGGTCATATCAAAATTGCCTCGAGCCCCCAAGGCCAGACGCTCATTGGGGGTCAAAAATCCTAAAGCAGACACACTGTTAGAGATTGTGAATTCGTCTAAATCAGCATAGTAGTTATACCGCCCGATCCACTCCGTTTCAATGTATCCCAAGTCATTGCTAAAGTGAAGGGTCACATCCGGATTAATCAAAGTAATAAAATCATCATTTTCACCCGATTCATCTAGGAGAATATTGCTGTCCCACTGTTCTGAAAGACCCAGGGTCGTGTTAAAATGTTTTTTGTAAAAATTTTTAAAATCACCAGACGATTTTCCCGTTTTCTTTTCACTTGAAACAGGCCTTTCTTCAGGTTCTTGAGCTGTTTCTTGAGTTGATTCTGAAATTTGAACAACCTCGCCTGGAAGTTCTTGACGTCTCTCTTCTCCTCTTAATATAGAAACTGAAATTAGGAAGAGTCCTAATATAAAAAACTTCTTAATCATATCCCCCCTCTTTTTAACTCCAAAAATTAAAATCTAAAATGTAAGGCTCTAATGATAGCAAAAAAATAGCAAAAAGGAGATTTTTTCTAGATTTTATAGATACAGAGAAAAATACCTCTTACATTGGCGAGAAGTACTTAAAAAATGCTACTTCATTTGAAGTGGAATATCCCCTTTTAAATTTAACTACCTTTCCCACTTTTATTTCCCAATTTATCACTGATTTTATCAGCGATGGTGCCAGATCCAACTCCACTACCACTACTACCTCCACTACCACTACTACCTCCACTACCACTGTCATTTCCACTGCTTTGGACAGTGCTCACAACCGTGCTCACAACACTTCCACTTCCAACACCAGAACTACTCCCTCCACCACTTCCTGAACCTGCACCTCCCCCTCCACCTAATTCTCCTGATTTTAGGTCAGAAATTAAATTTTTAAGAGCCTGACCTCTTTCTGAATCAGGATTATTTAGATCAAAAGCAGAAACACCTTCTCCTAGAACAGCCTTAAATGCTCCAGGAGTAAGTTCCGTTCCACTCCCTAGCTCTTGAATCATTTGTCTGGCAATCTCATTATGTTCAATAACATTTTGATTAAGATAAAGACTATTAAGGTCCAAAGAACCATTATGAGACATCGGATTCCTGATGAAGGCCTCCAGGTATATATCTCTATTGACGCCGATTTGACGTCCCATTGGAGGAAAAGTCGGATCACCAGGGGATCTTCCAAGAAAATTTTCAAAAACTTGACGTAGGACCCGTTTAAAAGTTTTGGCATCAGTTCCGCGGTGCAAAAGCTGGTCCAACTCTAACTGAGCGATAAAGGGAGCAAGCGTTGGATTATGTTTTAAATCATCGCGAAAAGACAATCGATCGTCAGAAAATCCATAGAAGGCAAATGCAAACATCAAGAAAAGTGCCAAAACACTTTTAAAGTTTGTTTTCATTGTTGTAATACCCTTTCTCCCCCATTTACAAACCATGCCGAAGAGACGTCAGAAATTTCTGAATATGCAGATGATGCTTTAAGGCGTGCTCCCCCAGTTTGGCATGATAGTGAGCACCAAAGGGACATTCGGGAATCTCTCCTGCAAAATACCGCTTATCTTGAAAAAGCTGGTCCAATGTTTCCCACTCATCATCTTTGTCATATTGATCCGCCCACGCCTCATTGATGGCCTTGACCACCTTATCGCAAAATTGGACACCCGTTTTATAGACCTCTCGCTCCTGTCCAGAAAGCCTTGACATCACCACAATGTAATCTTCCTCTTTTAAGGATTCACGCGTTTTCCATCCCTTGAGTGGGCTAATCCCAAAAAGTTCTAAAATATTCACATAATCATTGGTGAGGGGAGCTGGAGGTAAATAACTCTGGAGATTCAGCACATTCACCAGTTGAACCGCAAACTGCCCCTGAGTAATGCCATATGTTTGGTCAGCAGAATTAACAGTTTTTGCAAAACTGATTGTCACGAACCCCATTAAAAAAAGCTTTGTTATTTTTCTCACGTCTATTTTCTCCTTATAACATTTTCAAATATGATAAAACTTAACCTCTACTTCTGCAAGGGAGAATACACCTTCCCCATTTTTTTATTGATTCACTCCTCCTTGCTGCTGAGATAAATTTGCATTTGAAGATGCCTCAGAAGTAGTAGAAGGGGCTTGATTTCGAATCACCGATTGCGATTTTTGAATTCTGGGATTAATAAAATTTTCAATTGATAAAAAGGCGGGTTCCCCCATGACAATAATGGGATGAACCTCTTTCCAGGTTAATTCTTCAACCGAAATATTTTTCCCAAGACGAAGGAGCTCCTCAGCCATTTCTCTTTTAACCCCTATAGACTGATTCAAAATCATGCGATCAAAAATTTCCCTTTCCCTGGGACCTAAATCTTTCACTTGTTGATAAGTCTTGATCCACTTACGAACGGCAAGGGCCCGCTCGGTATAGGCATCGAGATCGGCCTTCCCACCCATTTTTTGGGAGAGAAGATCTAGTCCATGAGACATTTCCATTTGAACATCTTTAAAATCTTCATAAAGTTTCCCTTTCATCAAAGAGGTCTCTCTTAAAAGATTCATGATCCCCTCAAACTCTTGATCTTTTAAAATGATTCCACTTAAATAAAACTGATTTCTGACATAACCTCGGGCTAACCACAATGATAGATGAATAAAGGGGGCCTGGGTCAACCACTCTCCTATTCTTTGAATACGATCCTTTTGCCCTCCCTCAAAATAAATCTCGCGTAATCTCTGATGAAGAAAGGATGCCGTTTGATCTTGTAAAACGCCCGTGCTTTGAAGAATGGAACCCCGGCTAAATGGTACTATTCCTTTTCCAACCGTTCCAGCCTCACTCATTTTCTTCATTAAATTTTGCCTTAAAGTTTCAAGACTTTCAAAGATGCGGGCCTTTGAGAGGGAAAGAACACCCTCGGGCGCCCAAAATTCCAACTGAGAGGACGTTAAATAAGAACGCATCCATACCGCATAGAAAAGACGTCGAAGCTGGTTCCACGAAGCGCCGTTGATCGTGGGAAGATTTTCTAAGAAACTCTCGCGAAATTGACGAAGGGACTGAAGAGCGGGTTCATAAATCTCACGCCACTTTTCCTGTTGAAGTGTTTGACGAACCCTTTCAGACAAAGGAACGAATCCTTTCTTGATTTTGCCTAGGCCCTCGGGAAGAGCAGCAATAAGGGGCCGAGCGGCTCTCTTAACCTGCTTCAAAGAAAGAGGTCCTTGAGCACCTGGCCACTCGATCGTTTCACGTAAAAAGGGAATAGAAATTTTTGAATGGGTTAATAAATCATAAAATTGAACTCTCATTTCAAATAGGGTCTTTCCAATTTCTTCTTCAACCCCATATTCAAGCACAGAACGCCCGAAAGAATCCTGACGAAGAATGATCACCCGTTCTTCTCCCTCCGTCAGCATTCCCTCTGTACGCATCTGGGGGCGAGAAAGTTCCTGCTTCATCGGAGGAACCGATCGAACCAAGATTGGCAAGGCCTTCAACTCCCTAATCTGTTCCTCAGGGATATAAGGGAGATTACGTTTAAGGGAAACCAGTTCAATCGCATTCAAAATTTCAAAATCAAAAAGGCGTTCGAGTTGACTGGAAGAACGACGAATCGAATTTAATATTCCTGGAAGCCCCAATGATTCTCCCGTTAAGAAAGAAAGAGGATGAATTCCATTGGTGCGATTAAAATCATGCGTTGCATCCGTATAATTAGCGGGAAAAAATTCTTCGAGAGAGGAGACAGAATGGGAAAGATCCCGCGTTGTGACACTGAGAATAGCCCCTGTCGTAGGATCGAGCGTCGTCGTCTCTTCGCTTAAGGTCCATGACTGGGTTTCCCTTGATTTCACGTTCTGAACAAGATTTTGGAGAATGACAATCTTTTGATGCGTAGAGGTTGTTGGAGAATCAACTGTTTTGTCGATGGATTCCTGAAATTGAGTCAAAAGACCGTGAACATCTAACGTTTGTACCGTTACAATTCTCTCGGTGGTTGTTTCACTCCCTTGCTTTTTCACAATCACATCGGTGAATTGAAGGGGAGTATTAAAATCAAAATCCATTTTTTGAATGGTTCGTGTGAGCGTTTCCGTGATGGACGCCCCGTCTTCGGTGTACTGGGCCTTTTGAGTAAAATCTAAAAGGACCCAGGGCCGGGTCGAATCATAACGATTCGCCGTGAAAGTGATTTGAGAACAGCCAGAAAATCCATCGACACATAGCGTTTCATCATAACTTTCAATGCGATCTAAAATATCATATTTGACCGTTCGATCTTGAGTCAGCTTGAGAAAATCTCCCGTTTCTGTTTTAGCAGTTTGATTTTGTTTAAAATGGACATATCGACCTAAAATATCCACATCTCCGGATCTGGTTGCATCAAATTCAAGAATTTGTCGAACGCCATTGACATCCCCGGTTAATTTATAATGGGTTAAAGTCTCAAAATTATCATAGGACATATCAAAAATTCGCTCTTTAAATTTTTCACGACTCGTGTCCCCTACCGATTGAGGAAGTTCCCCTTTTTCAAAATCATCGGCGTAGTTACGAGAAAAATCACGGACGCCCGAACGATTAATCTCAGTGATTAAAATGTCTTTGCCATCCCCAAGCGTTCCATCTTTATCTTGATCGGTAGAATTTGTAGTGACTGGACGGGTTGTATAAAGAAAAGATTCTGTCACCTTGCTTGCCATACCTGGAATCAGTGCGTTCTGTTCTATTTTTTCCTGCTCTCTCACCTGACCTTTAAAGTCTCCACTCGTCAAATATTGAATGTTTGAAACTTCCTCGCGTTCAATTTCACCTGAAGCGAGAGTGGTCTCTTTAAAATAGGAGCGATAGGCATTTTTAAGGCAATCAGGACACTCACTTCCATCATAAAAATCATGGGCTTTAAAATAGGTGGTCGTCCTGACATCTTTATTTTCAGATTCAGAAACCTCTTCATTTAAAGTGGATCTTAATTCATTTGTGCGATACTGATGGCGAACGAATTCTTTTAAGATCGCTGGCTTGTAGCTCTTAAATTCAAAGGCCCTATCCACAAAATAATTCATATAGCCTGCATCAAAGGGGCGAATTCCAGCTTCTCGAGCGACACGGTCAATATCCGCTTGAAGAAGGCCCTCTTCTGATTGTAGATAAGGATTAACCCCTTTGGGACCTACTTTGAAATCAAGCAACAAATCATCCGACATCCTTTTGGTCCGATCTGGGACTCCAACATAGGCGACTGGAACCCCCATAAAATAATGGGTTACAGGGGTCACTTCTCGGCCTCCAATGTTCACTGTTTTTTCATGAACATAGTAATGTCCCGCCGCAGAAATTTTAGCACTCTCTTCTTGGGCACTTTCTTGTAGGGCAATTCGAGTCAAATCTAAATTGAGTTGATTGAGTTCAAGGGCTTCTTTCAGGGACTCTGGAATTTGCTCTAATTTCTTGTTAACAGCAGATTGATTGGCCTGAAGCCCTGATCTTTTCACCATGTTAGTTAATCTGGCACTAGAGCGATTACGCAAATTTTCCGACATTTGCATATCTGCTTCAAGCTTCTCTTCATAAGCCGTTTGTTGTCTTGCTTGAGGAACCGATTTTTCAGAATGATCGGTTAAACGCCCGGTTCGATAGTCATTCGGCTCACGATCATAACCCAGAGCCCACAAATGATCACAGAAGATAAGAACAAAAGAAATCAGGGATGAAAATACTTGATAGCATAGAAATTTGACTATTTTTCTGGATCTCGACATAGGCCATACCTCACTTTACGGGCTTAAGTTGATAGAGTGAACTTCCCCGAATAAGCGAGCCACCGCTTGTCTCATTACAAGTTAACATCTGAAGGGGGGACTGTCAAGAAACGTACGAAGATAAAAAAGGATGCTAAGTACTTATTAATAAACAAGTTAAAACTTTAATTACGTTCCAATTTCAACTCCGTAAAGAATTTTTTCAAGGGTAGCAAGGGTAGAAAAAATAGCCAATTGACTGGTTTTAGGATTTTTCCTGGAGGGTTCATTCTGCACAATGAGAGAGGCCTGACCAAATTCACCCTCAATGGCAATTTCATGAATATTTTTCTTAAGATGACGCGAAGTAATGATTTTAACACGTGTCCTCTCAGGCCCCAGTCCCACCAAACTTAAAGTCGCAGCGACATTGATATTTTGGGGAAAGGCCTTAATGGCATCAGAGGCTTTCCCTTCAAAAATGACCTTTTCCCCTAAAATAGACTCTAAATCAATTTTTGACTCTTCTAGAAAAGGCGCCCCTTTTAAGGCTTCAATGGGTTTTCGGGTTGTGATTTCCACCGAGTAAATTTTTCCTACATTGGCTGCCTTCAAAAGATCAACTCCGCCAATGGCCCCCGAAGGAACGTATAATCGAATCCCATGTGAACGAACCCGCTCCAGCAAATCTGGCAAAAGGAAAAGGCCCCCGACACTGAGGACTAAAATATCTCTTTTAAGTAAAATAGCCTGTTCAAGTAAATCCGGAACAACATCACCGGCCGCAGATTCAATCACTAAATCAGACTGTTCGACACACTCCAATAAACCCAAAAGAGGAATTTTAACTCCCAGGGTATGATCAAACACCTCTTTTCGTTCAGGTCGAACTTCACTGACCGCGACCAATTCAGCAACCTCGTTAAACTGATGAAGAAGGGCTAAAGCCACTTGTGTCCCAATTGTGCCACACCCAATGATAGATATACGTTTTTTCATGATCACGTCCATGCCCATGAGGGCACCTGATGAAAATTAAAATCAAAATCCAAAAATCAAAATGCAAAATGACAACCCAAAAATCAAAATTTTTGAACGCAATGGCATTAGAAACATTTTTGATTTTAATCTGTCATTTTGATTTTTGATGTTTGATTTTTGGATTTTCATTATTGCGCCTCTCTCGACTCATCTTGACCACTTATCAATTAACTTATTCTTCTCATCCACTAAAATGACCTTAGGTTGATAAGATTTTAATTTTTCTTCCTCAATTTGTGCATAAGAAATAATCAAAACCTTATCACCCACATAACCCCAACGGGCCATCCCTCCGTTCATTCCAATCACTCCAGAATTTTTCTTTCCTTCAATAACGTAAGTTTCCATTCTTGCCCCATTATTCAAGTTGACCACATGAACTTTTTCAAAGGGAAGAATATCCGAAGCCTTTAAAAGCATCTCATCAATGGTAATGCTTCCATTATAATGGAGATTACATTCTGTCACGGTCGCACCATGAATTTTGGATTTCAACATTGTTCGCATCATCTGAACCTCATTTTCACTTTTCACTTAAATGATCAAGTTATCAATCAGTCGTGTTTTTCCAATATAGATAGCCAAAGCAATTAAAACCTTCCCTTCAATGGTTTTCACTTTTTCTAGAGTTTGAGCATCCACAATTTCCACATAATCCACTTTAGCCAACGGCTTCGCACGAATGACTTTCTTAATTTTTTGAATAATCTTGCTTGAATTTTTTTCCCCTCCCTTAGCCATTATCTTTGCAAGAAAGAGCGCCTCATTTAAGGCAAGAGCTTGTTCACGTTCCTCAGGCGATAAATGAATATTTCGAGAGCTATACGCCAACCCATCTCGATCCCGAAGAATAGAAGCCACTTTAATCTCAATATCCCACGATAAATCTCGAACCATTCTTTGAATAATGATTGCCTGCTGAGCATCTTTTTGCCCAAAAAGTGCAATATGGGGCTTCACAATATTAAAGAGTTTCGCGACAACGGTTGTTACTCCTCGGAAGTGACCTGGACGAGATTGACCACAAAGATCTTTCGACAAATTTTCCTCAACAATATAAGTTGAAAAATCTTTCGAGTACATTTGTTTTTCTGACGGGCAAAACACAATATCGACATGATGATTTTGGGCTTGATGAAGATCTCGTCTCATACTTTTAGGATAGTTTTTTAAATCCATCGGATCAGAGAATTGAATAGGATTTAAGAAAATACTCAAGATCACCATATCGCCCTTTTTTCTCGCCCGATGAATCAAGCTAAAATGTCCCTCATGAAGGGCCCCTAAAGTGGGAACAAACGCAAGCGTTTTCCCCTTCTTTCGAAGGTCTTCACTCAAACGCTGCATCTGATGAATATCGCGAATGACTTTCATAAGAAAATAGTCTTGGCATCTTGCCCTTATTTTACTTGAAGTTGTCGGAAAATGAGTATAAAATTTGAACCTAACAATTATTTACCTAAAACCTGCGTGAAAAATAGCATTTTTCACGCAGGTTTTAGGTAAATAATTCTATTTTGATAGCACTTGTTGTCATGCCCTCCAGTATAACAAAGCCGTAAAAGAGGGTCACGAATAAAACAAAAACCCTTGGTTATTTCTTCCAAAGCGGCGTAGAATGGGCACTTCGAGGGAGTATGAATCCGACTTTGTCCCAAACCGATCGAATGTCTAAAGAAGTCCGCGAGGGCGTTTCTTCCACAGATCTTCAAGAAAAATTTGAGAAAGACACCCAAGATCTCTTTCTTAAACGCATACGACTCTGTTGTTCCATTGCAATTCTTCTCATCTCCTTGTTTGAGATATTAGATTTTGCAATGGTTCCTCAGAAACTAAAATTGTTTCTCATTCTTAGACTCACAAGCGATGGCGTTCTGGCGATTCTTTGGGCGTGTTCTTATATTCATTTCGTCAAG
>JACOUC010000063.1 GCA_016178055.1 Chlamydiota bacterium
CCATCAATCACGATATCAAGTCCCGTGTCACTTATTCTGTCATCATTCCTAAACTCAATCCCGATCAAATCTCTGATTTTATCTTGCGAGAGCTCGATTGCGTTAAACTCGGTCATCATACCTTCTGTGAGGATGCCCTCTCCCTTATCGCCAGGGCCAGCGAGGGTTTCCTGCGCTTGGCTCGTAATCTCTCGCTCTCTTCTCTCATCGAGGCCGTCCGTGATCGAAAAAAACAGGTCGATCTGGAGATCGTTAATCGCGTCCTCATTCAACCCCATTGGAGAAGCTCCCGTGACCTGGTCTAAACAACAAATCCAAAAAGCTCGCAAGGTTTATCTCGCCCCTCTTCTTGCCAAAAGGGGCTTCTCTTTACGTAAGCTCGAATATGATAACTTTGCCATTGATCAATTCCCGGGTGTTGTCATTAAATATAACTTCTTCTTCCATAAATTTGACCGATCTCGCGGCAACTCAATAGATTTCTTTATCCGCATCCAACATAAATCGTTCCACGAAGCTATGACGATTCTGATCCCTCACGGTTGAATGATCCCTCTATATAGTTTTTTAATGTTCTCTTTGGAACTCTCATCTAGGAACTTTTTAATCTCGTGATAATGTTCCACGTATTGACGAACCTTTTTACCAGAACTTCTTGGAACGTATATCATTCTTGTCTTGCCCTTAACTCCCTGTGAGATGTAAAGCGATTCATGCCGATATCCCTTCACACATTTACAGTTCTTCTTCCCGCAAACGCGCTTCATGATAACAAGCGATCCACGAATGACCTCGCTTAGCTTGCTCCTCTTGGAGAGTGACGGCATTCTCATTGCTCCTTTTCTGATTTCTATTATACATATCAGATTATAAACCATTTAAAATCCCTGTCAACAGGGTCCTATTGCTGACAGGGGTTGTGTGCCCTCCTGGACCCACTGACCCGTCTTGCCATAAATTCTTCTCCAAAATTTCTGGCAATTCGGTAAAACCCCTCCTTTACCCCCTTTTTCAAGACGATGACAATTTGGCTCGTTTTACGATGTCAATTAAACAAAGCACACCTGAGTGCATTGCGAGTCCATTCGATGCATCACTTGGAGGAACGCCTTGGGCAAGCTGAGTCGGTTTCGGATTCGGTCGAGGATTTCTGATTTATTCATAAAACCTCCTTGAAAAATCTTGGGCCTTCGTTATAATCATTCTGGGCATAGAAAAAGGGCGTCATGCTCTTCTTTCTTGTCCATCTGGCCATCCGTTGACTCTGCCAAGATTCCGACGGATGGCCTTCTTTTTTAAAACCTGTCAAATAAAAAATGAGCTTTTCTAGTGCTTCCAAAAGATTACTTGATAAATTACGATATTCGTAATTATATGTCAACGGAAAATTACTTAATAATTAAAACTCATAGTATAAATGAACCAAAGATTATGAAGAGACCAACAACAATCTCAGATTTTGGAAAAAGATTGACCTCTCTACGGAAAGCAAAAGGACTGACCCAACAGGTTTTGGGTGAGAAGGTTGGTGTCTCCAACCGTGTCATTGCTTATTACGAGGGAGAGACAAAATTTCCTCCAGCCCATTTGTTAATTCCCATGGCCAAGGCCCTGCAGGTTTCAGCAGATGAACTTCTTGGCCTGAAACAACTCAAAGAACAAAATAATTCCCAATATGCCTCCCTTTGGAGAAAGATAAAAAAAATTGAACTTCTTTCAAAAAAAGATCAAAAGGCTTTGCTCTATTATTTAGATGCCCTTCTAGAAAAAACGCCTAACCCAGGCCATTCCCTTTCATTTCATGAAGCCGCCCGTAGAAAAATTAAAAATATTTAATTCCTTTTGCGCTTTAATACAATTAGGTCTCACCCGTCCTAAATCATCCCCTCAATAAAGTTTTAGCCAAAAATGTTTGCGCAAATTTTCGTGATTACGCCACCACTCATCTTATCTTGGGCCGTAGACCCAGAAAAAATGGGATAGAGCTCAAACCAATGTTTATCGGCTTAAGAAAAGTCTCCCGAGTTATAAGGAGCTTATCTATCCCCCCGCCCGCCCTTGCCGCAGAAAAGTATTTTTGACTTTGGCCTTTTCTCTTATGGGTTTTTGGAAGCTAAATTTCCCCTTCCCTTTCCCTTCCTCCTTCGGTTTCACTCACCACTCGGCAAAAGAAAAGGCGTAAGCGCCTCGGGATGAGTAAAACCTACCTCCTTCTCTTTCCCATTCCCTCGCACCGTTTTTTTGCCGTCCAAAAAAACGGTGAAGCGGATTTGGATTTAGAAGGAGGAAGGAAAAGGGAAGAGGAGTCACAAAGTCCTGTCTCGTTCTATGTGTGCTTTCCCACACTCTGATCGTAATATTTATTGAAATCTTACCAAATTCAGATCATAAAAGAGCGCATGATAAGATAAGAGGAGCCGCCTCAATTTGGCAAAAGAGGACTTATTCTTATTCACCACCATGCGCCCAAA